>CALMCD010000361.1 GCA_937863075.1 uncultured Rhodoferax sp.
ATCGCACATGATAGGATTTAGAAAACAAACATACGTTCTGTTTTCACAGAGCCAACTATCTCCTCATCTTCCCTGCGCACCGCGCCTCTGCCTTTCTGCATCATTTGGAGTAATCTATGGCTAATTTTGGAACCGAGATGGGCGTGACCGGCGTGCCGTCGTTCAATGGGCGGGAGGCGGATCGCTATCTCACCGAACTGCAAGGACCGGAAGGCGTGCAGACCATGGCGCGCATCCTGCGCCGTGAACCAGCGGCATATACAGTGCAGAATGCAATCCGCCTCACGGCTCGGCAGGCTACGTGGAAATCTATCCCCGCCACCGACGCGGCGGGTGACAGGCGGGCGGCAGAGTTTGTGGAACAGTGCCTAGAGGATATGTCGCACACGTTGTGGAAGGCGCTTTCGTTTGCGCTTTCGTGCCAGGCGTTTGGCTTTGCCGATTTGCACATCGTCTACAAGCGGAGAAGTGGACCCGTTGCACGCGGCTCTTCCCCTTCCAGCCTCTTCAATGATGGCTTGGTCGGCTTGCGCAAGCTGGCAATTCGCCGCCAGGAGACCATTGATTCGTGGGAGCGCGACGACAATGGCGACCCCAAATTCATGGTACAGATCGACCCAGACACGGGTAAAAAGCTGGTGCCGGTGCCAGTGGAACGGATGTTGCATTTCATTGGTGGCGATGACCGCGGTGCGTGGGAAGGTATCGGCTGGCTAGAACCTGCGTATAAGCTCTGGCATATGATTCAGGGCTTTGAAATCATTTATGGCATCGGTGCGCAAAGGTCATTTGTGGGCGTGCCGACATTCGAGTATGTCAACAAGCCAGACCCTGACTCGATTCGCATGGTGCGCGAGATGGGGCGCAAGCTGACCATTGGCGAGAACCAGTACATTGAGTATCCCGGTGCCGTGGTGAAATTCTCGCTACAGTCCGTGACCAATGGCAACGCGGGCGAGTTGCGCGAGCAAATCAAGGAGCTGCGCTGGCAAATGCTCATGCTTGGGTTGGCGCAATTCCTGCAACTAGGCAACAGCAGCTCCGGCTCGCGTGCGCTGGCAGACCCGCTGATCGTGATGTTCAAGTCGGCAATCGACGCGGCAAACGATGAAGCCGCCGACGTCCTGAATCGCCACCTGATTCCCCGCCTCTTCGCGCTCAACCCATCGCTCAACACGGGCATTACCCAACTGCCCAGAATCGTGCCCAGCCGCGTCAACGCGTTGGGCAGTGAAGTGCTTTCCTTCCTGGGCGGCATTCAATCCTTTCTGGCGGGAGCGCCCAATGATGACGCGCTCTGGTTGCGTGAAATTGTGGGAATGCCAGAGATTGACACTGGGACGAACCCACTGACGCAAGCGCCAGCAGAACAGCCCGCCGCGGACGACCCGACCGCAGACGACCCACTAGATGCAAACCTTTCAGCGCCCCTGTCGCCGCGTGAGTTGGCGCGGATGCGGACCGCAACGCGGGAGTTCGGCAAGGCGGCTGACTTGTTCGAGCGAGTGTACTATGCTCAATAGAGATGAGCGTGTACTACTGCTGATCGGTGCTGGGATTATGCCTTCCACCGCCGAATGGCTTGTCTCGGAAGACGACAAGGCGGGAAATCGGCTTGTCAGCGCACGCAAGGCGAAAGGCATGGCGAGGATTGATGAGGTGGATGCCGAATCCGCAGCCGCGGCGTGGTATGTGAACCCGGCAGTCCCGAACGAGTTGAAAAGGATGCCTGATGCCACCCCCTTCCCCGCCTAATCTGCCCGGGTACGCCTGGGACACACGCGTGCAGGGTGGACGCTATCGCGTGGTCAATGCCGATGGTTTGTTGGGGCGCTTTGTCAGCGAAAGCGAGATCGCCGACATCCTGCGCGAGATGTATGATCGTACAGACAAGCAACTCGCTGCGCTTGCGGCGGCGATGACAATCGGCTCTATTTCTCCGTCCCTCTTTCAGCGTGCCGTGATGGAGCAATTGAAGAATTTGCACTTGTCCACCGCGGCGCTGGGCGCTGGTGGCTGGGAGCAGGTAGACGGGCGGTTGTATGGGCGCGTGGGGCGCGTGCTGAGCGATGAGTATCGCTACCTGGCGCGCTTCATGCGTCAGTATGAGGATGGCGAGATTACGCCAGAACAGACAATTGCGCGTGCCGGGCTGTATGCCGATGGGGCCTATGGGCAATATCGGCGAGAGACCGACAGGCGAATGCGGCTGGCTGGCGTACAAGAGGAGTGGTTGCGCACTGAACCTGGTGCGTGTAACGTGTGCCGACTGGCAGAATCAGACGGTTGGGTGGAACTGGGTACACACGAAATTCCGAAGCATTCAAGTTGCAGATGTCATAAGGAGTATAGGATCCGTGATGAATAACTTTCAGTTTGAATGGCGAGTGGATGCCGAAAACTGGCTACTGAGTCCGCTCGGGACGAGGGTGGCAAAGGTGGAGGATGGGGCGTTGAAACTCTACGACAAACACGCAAAGACAAGCTTCTCATTCACGGTCGATGACTTTCGGCGGCTACTGACTGCCAGAGCAGAGCAATTGAGGACGGCGCAAGCGGAGTAAATACGAAAACGTTTTCGTATTTACTCCCTGCGTTTCTATCCGAGATCATCGGAATGAGTCTGCTGAATCCGATACACGCCCGCCAGAACGTTCGCCGATGCGATCATGAATCTCCACTTTCGCCCATCCACCAATTCCAGCACCAAACCCGCATCTGAAAAGCTTGTGCCCGTCTCTTGGTGACGCAATAGGTGCGCATCGCCATTCGTGACGCGGATATTGCCGGTCATCTCTTTCGGCTCGCGCGTCTCGCGCGTCTCGCCACCGAGCGCGGTGTGAACTTTCACTGCCTGCGTGACCGTGAGGCTGTACGTGGCATCCGCAATCCAGTTCTCATCCTTCAGTACTCGCCCAATGCCGTAGGGTTGTTCGATGGTGAACGTGTTTGTCCGGTAACTCATATTCCTCCTGGAAATAAAAAAGCGCCACCCCTTAACCATTGAAGGGTGGCGCACACGGCGCAAATATTGAACTGCATGGCGTTATTCTACGATGAAGAGGGCGATGATGCAAGAGCGCTGATCAGGGTTTGCCATTAGCCTTCACCAACTCGTCTATCCTGCGCGCAACCTCATCGCCGATGACCTCCCCTTTCAGGTCGGCAATCGTATTGGTTGACTTGAACACATAGACGAGCGATGCTACGCAGAAATCAATTGCGACGTTCATCGCCGTGAGCTTTGTCATGTCGCCGATGTTGGCGGCGAAGAGTCCAGATAGTTTAGCGATCAGATTTCTGTGAAGCCCGCGTTGTTCTTGCTCTGTTACTTGGGTTTGGTACTCATTTTGTCCTTTTGGTGCAGTACATGTTGCTGGTTACGGTTGCAGGCGGGACGCTTAGCATTGAACGTCGGGCTATCTTCTGGGACGCCGGACGCCAGTGCGAGGGTTTCTCATCATTGCCAACCTGCGGAAAGTAAAATCGACGCGAGTTGCCGTATCTTTATCTGTTTTGAAAAACTGCAAATCCTCTAATACGCCTCTACTGGTTGCTAACTCCAAACTGCAAAGTATCGCACCGAAATGAGCTTCACAAATTGCCCTGTATCCAGCGCCGTCAACCTCACACGACAGTTGCCATTTCAATTCGATAGGTTCGTCGCTGTCGCTGTCGAAGTCTGGCTTTTCAATGAGTTCGCACGGAATGACATGATCGCCGATTGTCAGATTCACAACCGTTTTCGAAGCCTCACCCATCTTCATGTCGTCAATTGTTGCCTTCAAGCTTCTCCCCTTTTATCTGTCGTTGTACCGATGACAGTATGGCGCTGCTGACCCTGTCCCTCAAGTAGCTGAACCTATCCACTGACTGGAGCAAATTCGGAAACTGCGCTTGCGCCCCGTCAATATTGCCTAGCCAGAACGCGTTCGTGGGCGCTGACTGATCGGGCAGGGTATCGACAAACAGTACCAGCATCTCCAAAAACACACTATAGTTTGCGTCGGTGCGGACCATACCAAGCGATAACCGCGACGATAATACATTTGTCCACATCGGGCGAAAGTTCAGTACCATAACACTCGGTCGGCGACCTAGTGTTGCAGTGTAGTCCGTCACAGCCTTTTCAATTGATAGAACTGTGGCATCGTGCGCATTTTTATATGTATCATCAAAGCTAAATTCAACCTCATACCACTTGCCGAGCGGGACATTCTCAGCCGTCAACGCGGTGACGACACCGTCGCATATGCCTGCGAATAGCCGATTGCAGACACCTTTAAAGATATCATCTACCTGGCGATTGAGATAATCATCCCCGTGGGTATCCATGTCACTCGTTGGATCAACTCCATTCGATAGCATTATTTTTACCTCGAAGCACTACTGAAACAAGTCCCTACCGTAATAATCGCTTGCCGATCTTGTGCATTCGCATAAATTATTCGGTCGCATCTTGAATAGCAACAGCAACGCGTCTGTCGGATTGCGGGTCAATTGTTACTTTCAGGCTTTTCCCGCATGTTGGGTACTTTGAATACGCTCGGCTATGTAGTACCTGGTTGGGGCATGTTTGCGCTGACTTCATTTTACTCGCAGTGTCCTCCAATCTGGCAAACTGAAGACTCTTCTTCAAAGTCCATCTGAAATTGCTTCCCGCCGCGGCTTGTTTGCGCCCAGAGCACTACATCATCGACGGTGCAAACATAGTGCTCAATCCCATCTTTTCCGACCACGCGCTTGGAGCGAAAATTTCGGGTGACTGACGACGGCGCAAAAAAGCCGCTGTACGTCTCCTCGCCCTGTCTGTGCTCAGAAATTGCCAGTTCCCAGTCTCGAATAAAATCAATTCTTTCGGGTCGCCACTTTGCCATTGATTTTATTTCAGCTTTTCGGCTATTGATGCAAGGAAAGCAGCCAACCCGCGTTGATCCGATATCATAAAGTGGGTTCCTTGGGATGCCAGCCGCGGAAAGTCGGCGCTAAAGCGCCGACTTTCCGCTTTCACTCATCGCCTCATCAGCATCAACAATATCCGCAACCGCATCAATTGACAGGTGACGCTTATGAATGTCCCAGACATCCCCCAACGACCAGTATGCCAGTGGGTGGCAAGTATCAATAATGTAATCGCTATCTCTACAGCGAAACACATCGTAATCAAATAGTTCGGCATCTCCACGATTGTTTGACGCTTTGCCTTCTTGCCTGCGCACGCCAGTGACGTTTAATGGGCGCAGTCCGTGATCAACAAATAAACTCAGCAAATCATGTTTTGGGTATATTTTGAGCGACTGGGTGCAGAAGCGTGCCTTCGCGCTGGGAAAACGAGATTTACGCATTGATAATTCATACAGCGTCTCGCCAGGATTAATCACGACGATGTCGCCAATGACGGATTCCAGATAGCCAAGAAAGGCATACGTGAATGGATCTTCGTTTCCAGTTTCACAGAACGTAAAGACGACCCTCGACATATCCCAGCCACTCTCAAACTTTACCCACAACGCGAGTGCCGTAGAGTCTTTACCTCCTGATAAACCAACTGTAATTATGTCGAATTTGTCTATATTCATATGGCTCTCGATTCTAATCATAACTATCGCCGCTTGATGGTGAGTCGGCGCATGGGGTTTACTCCGTTCGCTCAGCTGACTCCAATGCTAAATTAACTCTTTGACCATCAGTGGATTCCTCGTCAAGGCACCATACAACTTCGGTTACAACGCAATATGTATCTTTAGCGATGCGCACTATGTCACCTTTAGCTGGAATATGTTGCATTCTCCACTGGATGATCTTGCGATTGTCTACAAACGCATGAACTTTGAACACATCTACCCCCTTCTCATCCTTGTTTTAATGCCGTCGATAATCCTGTAACTTAATTATTTTCACCCTTCGATTGATGGCGGCCTCGACCCGTTTTCCTATATCGGACATTTCTGTCACATCTCCACCAGGATGAGACAGGAATAACCAACCCCTCAGCAGACTACTGTAAATATCTTCTAGCACGTAAAAGTCGGTGAGCCCACGATAAACGCGTACGCGGCACTTATACAGCCGTGCCACTCTTTGCGCCTCTGTGCAGGCGTCCGTAAATGACCCTGTATGGAAAATCATTGCGCATCTACCTACTCTCGACGCTAATTGTTGTTATTGCCGAGATAATTCCTTAAACTCTTTTTTCATTCGCTTTGCATATCGTTGCAACATGTTCTTATGCACACCACACACAACATACTCTTTGCCACCTACTACCACATTGAATTTTGATGGGTTGGGGCAACCAATAGAGTATTCACCGTTTGTGAATCGTGTGCCTTGAATGTATTTTTTCTTCCATATGTTACAATCACATGGTGTATCCATTTCTTTTCCTCTCAACGCTAATCCTGATTATCACCGAGACCATCCCCGGTGATAATTGTTGATAAATCACTCAACGGCTTCGTACATTTCCTCAAAAACATCAGGTTTGCACACCTGTTTACTGCCATCTGCATTTGTGATGATCCAGTCACCATCCGACAGAAATACACGTCCGTTTCCAGCGACTACGGATGCTCTGCCGATGTAGCCTTCGTCTGGGTAGGTGACTCCATCAACTTTCACTCCGTCCCCAAAAAACTGCACTGCCTCAATTGTCGATTTCTTTCGGAATTTTGCCATTGCTGCCCCCTTTGCATCAACGCCGATCCTGGTATTTGTTACTTGCGAGATGGGATTCGCTTTTTCTCTGCATCTATCTGGCGTTGCACCCTCTCCAACTCGCGATTGATTTTGTTCCGCTGGGATTGCGTTCGCACCTGAGACGCTTCAACCCGCAGATTCGCCTTTTTTTCTAGCAGCGAGTTTAATAGTTCCCTCAGCACAATTACCTCCCCTCGTCGATAATCACTGTTGCTTTGTGGAGCCACCCAGCCGCCAATGTGTCAGGCCGCACCGTAGTGAACGCCCTTCCGTCGCAAACTGGAAAGCTTACCCAATCAATGCAACTCTTCCATTACTTCACTACAATCGGCAAGTACACCCAGAACGGCATGATAAACGATGGTGGGGTCGAAATGTCGATGGGCGGCACCTTCTCCGCTAATTGATTGCCATCGGCGTCGTACAGCACGATAAGCGACGTGTATTGCGGCACGGTTAAGGTACCCCCGCACTGGATGCCGCTTTCAGAGCGAATCGCCCCGTCCACAAACTTAAACTCAGCCCGAATCGCGCCGGCATATGTGCCACAAACTACTTGGTAAGTGGCGTACAATTCGCCTTTCTCATTGCGCCCAGTACCGGCGTAGGCAAGCGTTGCCGGTTCACTGGTCTCACTATTCGCAGTCGGCTCGATCACGCAACCGCTCGTGTCGATTGTCGCCGATGCCGATGCCGCACCAGGATACCCAGGACGTTGCTCAACAGTGAGGGCAAGCGCACCCTTGTACACTGCAAAACCCATGCGATACGCCTCGCCTGTGCCCAGTTGAATCTCGCCAGTGATGACCGCTTCGCCATTCACCGTGAGCGTCCATTTCGTGACGTCTGTCATGTTGCTGCCGGTGTTCGTGATCGTGAACGTCGATAGCCCGTCCATACAAATGGATGTGACCGTCAACGAACTGTTGTCCCAGACTACCTGAGTCGGCGTAATGGTCGGCGTGGGCGTGGGCGTCTTGGTCGCAGTCTTAGTTACGGCTTTTGTCGCGGTGGCTGTTGCTGTAGAGGTGCCCGTTCCGGTTGCTGTCACAGTGGGCGTGGGGGTTGGCGTGGATGATTTGGTTGGCTTGTCGGTCGGTGTTGCGGTCGGTGTCGCTGGGCAATCAAGGAGCGCAACCGCCCATTCGTTGGATTGTCCGCCCACGTGCCCATTGCCCCACACGCCCACTGCCGTGGCACGAATCGTGAGCGAGTGAATGCCGCTTGCGGTCTGGAAAGTACCAGAAATTTCCCGCTTTGGCGTGGTTGTGTCGGTGAATGCGGAGTGGGCAACAATCTCCCATGCGCCACCGTCCGTGCTCTTCTCGACTAACACATCAGGGTTGAGTCCGCCCGGTGCGTTGTAGTCCCATGTCTTTGCAATCCATTGAACCGCAAAGCTACCATCCGCCTGGTGGCAGGCTGTGGCTCTTACATCGATGTGGTGCTCTGGTACCTGTTCGGACGCCAGAGCGGAGATCTACCCCAGCAAAACCGACAAAAATACCACTAAAAACGTACTTGCGCTTTTCTTTTTAATGCTGTACTGTTGTTTCATCATCAATCCTCCAGATTGGTGTTTAGACTGATTCGCACCGGTCAGGGACCGAATCAGTCTATTTTTTTGACTTCGAAAATAACTCGCGTTAAATCGTCGGATGTCTCTAGCCGCGGCTGAAGACTCAAATCACTACCTTCGTCTCGCATGAACCGGCGCGCTACCGCCGTGGCTTTGGCCATCTGATTGACAGCCGCCGCCCCCATCGCCTGTACTAGCACTTCCCCGTCCTCGCGCAGAATACCCGCAATGGCACCAGCTACCTGGGCGGGCGTGCTATCCTTCGACACTCTCACACATTTCATCGTCTCGATTACCTCCTTTCTTTGAATGTATTTATAGTGTATTGTTTATAGAATGCATTTTATGTGATTTATATTACAAAACTTAATCCATTTTTAAGAAATTGCGCGTCTTATCCGTGCATCACCGTTCTAATTCTGTCAGGCTAAAAAATTAATGTTGACAAGCCTGTAAACTTCTGATACCATACAGAAAGTAATCTCGCCTACATTGCGAGAAGATTGAGCCAGAGCCAAGAGCCAGAGCCGATGTGTTGCTCTGGCTCTTTCATTTTCTCTCAACATTGCAAAAGCCGGAGTCCAACACAGGGACTCCGGCTTTTTTTGTCCGTTTTTGAGGGACTGCAATGACTGAGGTAACAACCCAACAAAATAAAGAGCAGTTGCTGCACTTCATGTATGGCTTTGACGAGTACGCCTACGCAGATCCGTCGCCGTACTACCCGGAAATCGAAGCGATTCGCACCGGGCAGTTCACTGACATGAATGGCACGCCCATCACGATTGACATTGCCCTCCTCGACGCCCTGGTCGAAAACTTTGCCAACAACAAAGCTGGGCAGGAAATCCCCATCGACCTAAATCACGAACGCAGAGAGGCCGCAGGCTGGCTGCTGGGTGTTCGTCGCCTCAACAACAGTTTATTTGTTGCCCCAAATTGGAATGAGCTCGGCTTAAGCATGGTCCATTCCAAGCAATACAGGTATGTCTCTTGCACCATCGATCTCGTTGAAAAGTATCTATTGAGCGTGTCATTGACCAACTTCCCCGCGGTCAACAACATGCGCCCAATCGAACTATCACGCATGAACGAAGGCGCAAGTTCGTCTTTAATCGTTTTGTTTCAAAAACCGGAGGAATCCATGGCAAAAGACGTAAATGTCAAGCCAACAGAGGAGAAAGTGCCACCGGCTGAGTCTGAATCCAAGACTCCTCCGGCTGAACTGTCCGCCTCAGCGACTCCGGCTACACCTGTTGTGAAGAGCGACATCCCCAACCGGGATGAAGTTATTGCTCAGTTCCGCCAACAGGCAGACGCCGAAATCGCAAGCATCCGCAAGCAACTGAATGACCTCTTGGGCGACTTGCAAGCCCAGCGCCACGCAGCCGTTGCGGATTTCATGTCTCAAGTGCGCACGGAACGTCAGATCGCAGAGTTTAGCGAACGCGTCACCAGCACTGGAAAGCACGCCATCCCAGCCAAGCCCGCCGATGTCGCTGCCGTGCTGTCTGCACTGCCAGCCGCCAACCGCGAGGCGGTGCAAAACCTGCTCGAATCAATCTATGCCGGTGGCACAGTCGATTTCAGTGAGATGGGAACCAGCGCGGGCAAGCCAATCACCGAAACCGTACAGTTGAGCAGTGAGTGGCAGCAAGTGTTGCGCTCGCACATCAGCACCGGTGGCACAGTCGATGAGTTCTTTGCACTCAACGCCGACTTGCTCGGCGACAAGGGCAAGTACGACCTCGGCGCATTCGCAAAGAAGGAGGGCTAAGTCATGGCTGAACTCACACAGGGACGCGACTTATCGAATCGTCGCCCCTCAGCTCTGTTTACCGAGCGATTCAATGTCGATACGTCCGTCGCTCGCAGCATCTATCGCGGCCAGCCCGTCATCCTCGACAAGTCGGTGGATACAGTCAATATTGTCGGCTGGGTCGCTGCGGTCACATTGGTCACGGCTGCCGATGTTTTCATTGGCATCGCTAACGAAAACATCACCGTAGCCGCTGGCGATCTCGAAGTCACAAAAGAGATCGATGTCATCACCGATGGTGAAGTTGGGTTTCAGTCGGCAGCGTTCACCGATGCCGATGTTGGCAAAACTGTCGTCTTTACCGACAGCGGAACCTTGGCTGTTGGCACTGGCTCGGCGACCCAATGCACCGCGGGCAAGATTACACGCGTTGCCAATGGCTACGTCTATGTTCAACTGACCACACGTCAGTTCGTGTTCTAAGAAGGGAGAATAACCATGATTAACTCTGGACAGGTGCCAGGACATCTAATTGCCTCGGCACGAACTGGCTTCCTTCGTGCAAGCAAAGACATCGCACCGCTCTGGCAGCGCGTGGCAATGCAGATTGATATCACTGGCGCTACAGACGACCTGGTCGATCTGGGCGCACCCCCCATGCCCAAGAACAGCAAGAACGGCGCGGCCGTTCAGGGCATGAGCGAACGACTGTTGCGCGTGACGCCAGTCGATTGGGATATCACCATCGGCATTAGCGACAACGCCATCAAGGACGACCGCACCGGTGCACTGGAAAGCAAAGCACGAATGGCGCGTGAGAATTTCGACAAGCATGTCAACCAACTCGTCTTCTCTGCCATCAATGGCGGCGAAACGATTGGTGCCTACGGCGCGTGCTACGACGACAAACCGCTGTTTAGCGCGAGTCACGCCGACAAGAATGCGAAGTACCAGACCGCACAAAGCAACACGGGCACATCCGCACTCAGCGCGGCGACCTTCAAGTCTGTATACGCCAGTGCGTCCCTTTACGTGGACGACCAGGGCGAACAGACTGGCTACACACCCGACCTGCTGATTGTCAGCCCGGCACTCTTCTATGATGCCAGCCAAATCACTGCCAACAATCAGATGTATGGCACCACAAACCGCGACCTCAACCCCTACAGCGGTCGCGTGGACATGATCTCTGTGCCCTGGATTGATTCCACTTCGTGGTTTGTAGTGGACACCAAGGAATCGGTCAAGCCTCTGCTGGTTGTGATGCGCGAGGCTCCCTACCTGCAATCCGCCTGGTTCGACCCACAACAGGCAGACGGCGGGATGCACTACTTCAAGTTCTTCGCTCGCTACAACGTGCAGTATGGCGACTGGCGCTTGATCACGCAGGGTAACACCTAGTCCGCTGACATTTGGTTCAAGTTTCAATTCAGAGGTGCTCTTGCTACGGTGAGAGCACCTTAGATAAAGGGTCCTATGGAAGACACAAAAAGTGACAGCCAAGCGTCAACAGAGCCACAGGCAACGCCGAAAGCGAAAGCAAAGGCAAAGACCGTCATCGGCTACATGGTCAAGGTGAATGGTACCAGCCCAATCCGAAGCGTGCGCAGCGCCGGTGCCATTTTTACGGGAGAAGGCAGCGAGATTACTGCTGACCACCCCGCCCTGGCTGAACTCAGAGCCAATCCCTGGTTGGACGTGACCGAAGTAACGGAGTAATCGACCATGCCCGCGACACCCGTCTACACCACCACCAACTATGACCTGAGTACCGATATCGGTAAATTGCGCATGGTCATCAATGACGTCTCGCTACTGGACACCAATGCAGGCGTCAGACCAGATGGCACATTCTATGCCGATGAGGAACTTCAGGTCTTCATTGACCTCGCTGGCTCGTGGAAACGGGCAGTTTCTCTGGTGTTGCGGGCACTGGCCACCGCCTACGCTCGCGTGGCAATCGTGCAGGAAATGGATGGGCGCAAAGAGGACACCACTCGAATCGCCGATAAGTTGCAGGACGCAGCCGCCAAGTGGGACGAACAGTTGGATAAGGCGATAGCGAATGCAGCGACGGACGCGTCCGCCACGGTCTCATGGTCCAGTTGTTTTGGCTTTGACGATGGCGCGCCACGCATTTTTGGTGTTGCGCAATATGGTGCCAACATCGCCGATGCCGCGTAAGCACGTGTCTTGGCTTCAGTGCCACCTCGCAACCACCCTCACCTATCCACTGAAGATGAACTAGCAGGAGTTGGACATGATTGTTTGGATTCACAACAGCGAGTTGGATCACACAGTGGTGCTCGGCGATACCACCTATGCACCATCTGATGACCCCAACGATTGTCAGCCAATGCCGGAAGAGTTGCGCACCCACCTTGGTCTCAACGTGCCGACCACAACAGCGGTGGAAGTGCAGGCCGCACCAACGCCAGTGCCTGCAAAGAAAGGCTGAGGCGGGTAAATCGTAGCGGTCGCTAGGAAACTATGAGCGAATCACTCTGGAACGATATCGACGAGAGGTTACGAAGTCAGTTGGATGCCTACATGGGGCGCGCTTCAGCCTTTCCAACGCTAAAGCTACAGATAGTCGAGGCGTCAATCCTCACCGACCTGCTACAGATGGATTGGAAGAAGCGGGAGTTTCCCTTTGGCATTGTGGATGGTCGCGTTGAGGAAATGAATCTGCGCGAGCACGGGGACGATCTATTCAGCGCCAACGGTGAGGCGAGATTCAAGTACTTCATCGCCTGTGCAGTGATGGGCTCACGCGCGGTGGCAACCAGAGACGCAAAAATCCTGGACGCACGTGTACGTAAGTTCATTTTCGCGCAGATGAACACAATTCAGACTGTGGTGGATGACGATGGCAGTCACCCTGTCAGCCTGATTCCGACCAGGGCGACAGTTGCGATCTACCCAATCATTGGGACAAACGAGTATTACGGAATATCAATGCGGGCTTTCGATGTAATCGCCCACATGGAGGACTAAATGGCAAAAAGAGCAACATTTAAAGTCGCCAAGCAGTCGGCGAAAGGAACCGCGGCGACGACAGGCTTCCATTGTGGGTTGTACACCACAACGGGACTGGGCGAAAACTGGGAACTAGTGCCAGACACGGATGAACACGGCTGCACGACAGCGTCCACGGTCTTCCGTGACCTGTCGGCACCCACGCGCACCTTCTACACAGTGGAAGGCAACGCCGAAGGTTTTCTTTATCCCAACGTGATCGGGGCAATGATCCTGGGGTTGGGCTTTGCAGACAGCGTGAGCGGCACCACTGCCAAAACTCACGTAATGACAGCGGCGTCCGCAACCGCAGACCCGTGGCTGACCATTCTGCACGACGGCAACGCCGATGTCGGCTCAACGCTGGAGCGACGCGCTAAGGACTGCCGCACGACCAAATTGAAGATCGACGCCGACAACAATGGCGTCAAATGGTCGGCAGATGTAGCTGGTCTTTCTCTGGATACTGCTCTCGGCACAGAGACAAGCACGACCGAACCGACAACGAGAATGCTGCGCAGCTTGGGCACGTTCTCCCTGACCTTTGACCCGGCTGGCACACCCGTGGTTATCAGCAGCAACTCAAGCAATGCGCCACGCGGGCTGTCACTGACAATCGACAACCCCACAAGCAAAGATGACTACCCGTTGTGGTCGGCTGCGCTGGGCGATCTACCGCGTGACAGTGGCATTCGCATCGAAGGCGAGTTCAGTGGCATCCCCGTGCAGTATTCAGTCTACAAGCAACTGATGTGGGGTGGCGCAAGCGGCACAGCACCATCGGCTACGTGGAAGGATTGTTCGGCTGATATCAAATTCACGACTGCCGAAGAGATCACGACAGGCGTGCCGTATAGCCTGCAATTCACACTTCCTCGTATCCGCGCCTGGTTGGACCCTGATAACTACAAGCGCACGGGTGCGAATGATGGCAGATGGACCATTAAGTGGCAGATGTACGTAGGTACATCCACGCCGGTGACAGCAACCCTTATCAATTCAGTGGCAACGTACTAATCGATTGCCATCAACGCGTGATGGCAATCGACAAAAATAGACCATGCTAAGACCAACATACGAGTTTACCTATACTTCGGCACTTTCCTATGTGGAGGACAAGGCGATCAATCGGCTGATCGCACTGGCGAAGAAGGAAGACCAGAGCGAAGAGGAAAAGCAAGCGGTCGCCGAGCTGATTGATTTTATCCCGGAAGTAACGCAAGTGCGCATCACGGTTGCCCAATGTAATGGGTTGATGAGTGCCAAGTACAACCGGATGACGGTGGACGCACGCGATTTCTTCGTTGAGCAATCCGGGCTGACGCTTCCCTACGAAGGGGCGTTGACCGCTGAACAGGTAGACATTCGCAACGCCGCCTTTGACGCAGCGGCAGCGTTGGCAGCAACGGTGAAGTTTGAGCAGCGCACAACCAAGCCACTCGTTACCGCCGATGGCATCGCCTATGAGGACAGTGAATGGGTAGAAGGCTTGCCCGATGAACTCGCCACAGTGGCAGGGTTTGTCCTGGAGTGTCCCGACACCTTGCGTGACGCCTGGGTAACACGTGCCTATGACGCCAACCCAAACCTTTGGCGGCGATCTACGGATGAGACGGCAAAAAACTTCGGAGCCGTCAGCGAGAACGCATTGACGAAACGCTGACGGCAGTTGTTAAAGCGGAAGAACTTGCCAAAAATGGCAAGCGCAAGCCGATTCTCCACGACGATGACGAATGGAAGCGCGTGGAGATGGAAGGTCTGGTCAACCCGGATAATTTTGACCTCTTTCTGATGTGGTACGCCTTTGGTGGCACCGAGCGCGGTATCGGTTTACTGGAACTCACACAGTTGCCAGCCGATACTATCACTGATTTTCAATATATCCTGCGACGGCTTTCGGAGATTCGGAGCATAGAAACGAGTGATAAGCCTAGTTGAATCCTCACAAAATCAGCAGCAATGGGCAGCCGTCCAACGCACGATAAGCAACCTCTTACAGCCAACTCGCCAACAATTACAACCCGTCCAAGAGGCAATTCGCGCCGGCTTTACTGAGAACTTTGACACTGAGTCGGCGGGTGGGCAGCCATGGGCGCAACTCGCCTTGTCTACCGTGATCGAGCGCGTGTTGCTGGGCTACCCTGGCGAACATCCGATTTTGCAACGGTCTGGCAACTATCGCTCCACCTTCGTCGATGGCGGCAATGCTGAGCATATCAGCGATATCGACTACCAGGCGGGATTGACCTCGATATTTGAGGGTAGCGCAAATGAGATGGTTCCTTGGCACGAACAGGGCAACGCCAAACTTCCAGCCAGACCGGTACTTGTGATGTCGAGTCGGGCAATTGATGGCATCGGCGATAGCATCAACAGAATGATCAGCGAGATTTTAAATGGCAGATAGGCAATTCACCTGGGAAGCGATTATCGACAATAAGGGTGCGATTCGGTCAATCAATGAATTGACCGACACCTTGAAGCGCGCCTTCCAGCAGTCTGGCACAAAAGTTGAGCTTATCGACAAAGCATCTGTTGAGGCGGCAAAGGCATCCATTCGCAGTGCCACGACCGAGCAAGTGGAATCGCAGAAGCGAGCCACGATAGAGGCGCGAACGCAGTCCTCCGAGCGTGTACAGCTTGCTCGAAACGAATCCGCACTTGTGGCAGAGGCGGCAAAGGCGGCATCCGCCACCAAGATCGAAGAAGAGAGGCGCACAACCGCGTTACTGCGAGCTGAGTTGCAAGAGCGCCAGCGGGCAATCTCGCAGTCCAGCACGCAGGGTAGCCCGGTACCCACGGGCGGTAGCGGGCTGCAAAATGCCGTCTTGGGCGGCATCGCGGGCTATTTCACTGTGCAGGGCGCACAACAAATTTTCAATTACGCCAAAGAGATTGCCGCGCTCGATACCAGCGTCAGCCGCGCTTCAAAAGCCTTTGAAATTATGAGCGGCTCGGCGAATGAGGCGGAAAAGCGACTGCGAGCGATTCAATCAGCCAGCGGTGGCACGGTTACGGAGTTTCAGGCGATACAGATTGCCAACCAGGCAACATCGCTGGGGCTTGCCAAGTCGAGTGGCGAATTTGAGAAGCTAACCCGAGCGGCACGCGCTGTGACCTTCGTCTCTCCGGTCATTCATGACGTGCAATCGGCAATCTCTGAACTGGCCTTAGCATCAGCCAACCTATCGTTTCGCCGCCTTGACCAACTCGGTTTGAGCGTGACCGAAGTTAAGGCACGCATGGCTGATCTGAAGGCGGAGAACGGAAGCCTTGATGACAGTCAAGCATTTTTAGCCGCGTCGGTGGATGCGCTCAATAGCAAATTTGGCGGACTGCTGAATAGCACAGAGGCGCAGGCGGGCGGGGTTGAGCGGCTTACCACGGCTTGGGAGAATTTCAAAGCGAATATCGCCAACAGCAATATCGGAGAACTGATCAATAAAGAGTTTTCCGACGCTGCGTTTGCGGTTGATAAATTTTCCGCCTTCCTTTCTGGTAATTCATCGAAGCTGGGCACAGCCGACAATCTCAACTCCCTAATCGCCGGTAAGAAAAATCAGCTTACTGGTTTGAGCGATGGGGGTGCAGCGTATCAGGCGCAAATTGCCGATCTCGAAAGATTGAAGGGGCTTTTAGCTGAAGTGGATCGGCTGGCGGCAGCGGGTGTGCCTGGGCTTGATTCCTTCGCTGAGCGCATCCGTATAATGGCTAGTGAGTCGGTGGCGGCTGGTCACGTCACTGAAGACGCAGCCGCGAGTATGGGCTATCTGCAATCCGCACTCGCAGCGGCAGAAGGCGCGCTCGGCTCCACTACACAGGCTGGGCAGTTCTACGCCGAAGCGGTGAAGATCGCCGGTGCGGAAACGCTGGAGACAGACTCAAAGACCTCTGCGCTTTTGGCTGGGATGGTCAATTTGACGATCCAGTACAACACCGGTGCGATCAGCGCGGCAGAGTACGGAAACTACATAAACTCGCTGGGTGTCCAACTCGTGAGCATGGCGGGGCAGGCGGCTATCGCTGCGAATAAAGTCGCAGATTTGAATTACCAGACCGCCGTCTTCTACGCGGCAGCCAACAATAAGGCGTTTTTCGGCAGCGGTGGCACGGTCGGCACTCGCCCGATTGGACCATTGACCAGACCGGAAGCGATGTCGCTCGCAACCGATACATCAATTAATCCATTCACCGTGCAGGCACAAGAGAAGAGTAGAAACGCCTATCACAAGCAATTGCAGGATGAGCAGGACAAGGCAGCAAAAGAGGCTATAAAGGCGGCGAAGGCTGGGCAGAAAGCCTTCAACACTGCGGCGAAAGAAATGAATTCGATGATCGCTGGCATTGTCAAGGTCAGTGAAGTTACACAGCAGGATATGGAAGATGCCAAGAATGGTATCTACAAAGAAAAGCCGGACGAATACCTTCGCCAGTTGCGAGACGAAGTAAAGAACAAGAAGGATTACGAAGGGGTATCGATTGAAGATGCCGCGGAGGGGTTGAACAAAATCGGCGTCGAAACCGCTGGCAAGTCGGCGGAAGCAGTGCTGCAATTGTTCGAGCAGGCATATTCAAACATGTCGCTGTTCGCCGATGAATCCAACCTCAAATTTGTCAATGATGCGGCTGTTCAGTACCAGATTGACCTGCAAGAAAAATCCAAGTTGGGGCAGGAAAACATCATCAGGCACTTCGGCGGCGTGGTCGATGGTGCCGTATCGGCGATTGTCGGCGGTGGTGGTGGCGCGTCGACTGGTGTGGCTGGGGGCGTGGCTGCGACTGGCGCGGCACCTGCTATCAACATCGATGGGCAAGCCCTGGCGGGAAATAATCTTGACATCAAGGCGACCGTGACGGGGCTTGTCATTAGCCCGGACGTTGACACCGATCTATCTAAGAGATTCAGTTTCAAGATCGATTTATCGAAAGAGGGTGTGATCTCCGCCGATCCGAAAGTGATGGCGACCATCAATGAAAATCTGGGTAAGCTGCTGACTCCGAAAATCTGGGTAACAGACGAAGGCGGAATCAATGCCGATCCGAAAGTGATGGAAACAATCAGGGGAAACCTGGGCAAGTTGCTGACACCGAAAATCTGGGTAACGGATGAAGGTGGAATCAATGCTGATCTGGCGAAGATCGAAATCATCAAAGCGAACCTGGGCAAGATGTTAACGCCCAAAATTTGGGTAACAGATGATGGCGTGATCAATGCTGACCCAGTGAAGATTGAGACCATCAAAACAAATCTGGGCGACGCTCTGACACCGACAATCAACCCGATCATCGAAGTCACGCAGCAAGAGCAGGACTTAGCCAGAGTCAAGATTGAGCAGAGTGTTATGCCTACCTTGCGTCCAATTTTGGGCGATCCGACGCAGCAAGAGATCGTCGCATACCAGCAACGATTAGACTCGCTTGTCAAGCAAAAGCCAGCGGACACCCTGGCGGGTCAAGGCGGGCTGGGTAATCTGCTTGTGCGCAACGGCAAAGAGACCGGAGAAGAGAAAAATACATTGGCTGGGGACTACATAGCCAGCCTGACAGATAGCTTCAATACGCCTGAAAACGTGCTCGCTCTGGCGACCATTGGCACCGGCATTCGTGGGGCAATCGATAGCGGCATTCGCACTGCGCCAACCGGCGACGTGGGCACGGAGATTATCGCTCTTATCAATGGGCAATTTTTCAGTGAGGCGAATGTGATCACGATCAAGAGTATCGGCGGCAACGTCTTTGAGTTGATCATTGCTGGCATTCGGATCGCCATGCAGAAGAAAAACAACAATGTGGGGCAAGAGATTGTCAACACGATTGCGGCTCAGGTGGTAACAGCTACCGCCGAAGCAATCAGCGGGGAATAATGGCATATCAAATCAATGGTGTGAACATACCACAATCGATTTACGACAACGGTACTGCCGTTCCGCCAGACCGTGAAGCCCTCGCAGTCAACGGTCAAGGCACAGCGATTGAACCACGGCTAAAAACCTTTACGTGGGCATGGAATAGCCTATCAAAAGCTGACTACGAGTGGTGGACGCAAACCATTTTAGCCGATGCCTTATCTCTGCGATGCGCTGCGAGATTGCCCAACAGGACGTGGGTGGAAACGGCTTATTCGGTCGTGATCGTGCGCAAGCCCACGACGGCGGGGCTGAAGTATGGGCGGTACTGGAATGTTGAACTGACAATCGAAATCCTGTCATGAGCGAATACATTGAATTTAGAGCCTATGTAGGGGCGCAATGGCTACCCGATACAAGCCCATATTTTTACAACTGGACTGCCATTAATGATGGCGGTACAGATAATTTCGCCTACTCGACAACCCTAACATCGACGCTCTCATCTGGCGGAATCACAGCGAATGTTTCAAGCGCGTCCCTCTTCCCTTCGGCGGGCGGAGTCTGGATTGGTCCCGCCGCGGGCGGCGAAGGCTGGGAATACTGCCGATACAATGGGAAGGGTGCGACCTCGCTTAATGCGCTGGTGAGACCTACCAACAACATTGAGCACAATAGTAATCATGGCGTTGGTGCGGTGGTGCGCTTTTGGTTCCCGCTCGAAAATCACGATGATGGCAATTTGAGCATCAGCAGCACGCTCAACGACAGATGGAACGTTCGCACATGGTCGGCGACTCTTAGCGGTGTGCTGGCACCGAAAAACGTATTGCGTCCCGGTCATGTTGTGGTTATCCAGTCGCGCACGGATCCCGCTGGCACATGGACAAACTACCGGCTGGGATGGATTAGTCAAGCCAGTATCATCGATGACTATGGATATACCGCTCGGTGGAGTGTGAGTATTGTATCTTCCGCTCAGATGATCAACACGCACGAAGCACCGGTGATCGTCGCCGGTGAAATTAACCTTCTTCGCTCTGGCACGGTCGAAGCTAGCACAACCCTTGCGGCGGCGTGGAAAGAGCGGCAGAGTAACGATTATGTTGCGGCATACCCATCGTTCGATGCTGGCAATGTCACTGATGACGACAGTGACAGCCTATGGATCAGCGAAAAGTATTTGGGCACCGGCTGGACTGAATACGTGGTAGGTGGTCCCGGCGTAGGTACAACCATTCTGGATACGTCGATTGCGCTCGCCGGTGGTCGCATTCTGGCGGATGGGGCAATGCTCACGCAGATGCACCTTACCCCGCCCGCTGGCTATCCTGACGGCTACAGATGGATCGAAATCACTTTTCTTGCGAATCAGTCATGGACGGGTCCGCGCGTGTTCTTCATCGGCACTGAAGCGACCAACACGCTCGATCTCTCTGGGCAAATTAACGATCTACTGGCTGGGCAACGGCTCATTATCTGCGAGAACGCGGATCGATTCGCCGAAGAGAATCCGAACAACGGTGCGGCTCAGATTTTGGACTTGACTGAACTTGGGCAACCGGATTTTCTGAAGCGACCGGTTGCCGGTGGAAGTATCGGCATCTTCCGCACCAGCCCATCGGGTAACGCTTGGCTGCATGTTGTTGCCTGGGGTACTGGTTCGACTGCGAGCGTGATGCTATTCGGCACCACTACATTTACATCCTACGCCTTCCCGGGCACCACGATCAGTGCTCTGGCGGCGAATAGCGGCTATACGCTGCGGTACAACTGGACAAATGTATCGACCGCTAAAAACAACTGGACATACGATATCGTGCATTTCCCTGGCTACGAGATCGGCGCGGCTGGGGCGAAGGAATGGCTGATGATTGAGATGCCATCGATGCAACTGAGTCTGAAGAACGATATCACGTCTGGCTTCACTGGCGTAACGACCCTGACAAGCCCCGGGGGGGATAGTTCTGCTGGGCTGGCTCGCACTGGCTCGACAACGATCCAGATTGGCAGCGAGCAGATGACTGCAACCGTCGCCGGTGCGGAAACAATCAACATCACAGCGCGGGCGCAAAATGGCACCACGGCTGCGGCACACGTCGCCGGTGATCCGATTTACGTGGTCGATGGTGGCGTAGCGACCGATGCCTACCTGATCAATAAATTGAGTTGGACACGCAGCGGCGGCACGTCCTACCCTGCACAGTTCAAGGTCTACACATCCAAATACCAAAAGCCGCGCAACCCAACCGAACCAAGTTACACGCTTGATTGGAGCACGCCGATCTCGGTGTCTGGGCACTCATCGCCTACTTGGTCAAGCTCTGCAATCAGCCGAAGGGCTCGAAATGTGCTGATCGAGATCGAGAAGATGACGACCGATCCATCACGGGCACGTCTGAACGCAATCGCGGCAACCGTCGATCCTGATACGTTTGAGTCGGCGACCGTCATTACGACCGGCAATAGCGGCGATGTTGCGGCGGCGATTCTGGATGCCATTGGTATCCCTTCCGGTGCGTGGTCGGAGACCAGCACGAATCTGAATTTGAAGCGGAACGCTACGGCAAAGGGCGCGGCATGGGCTGTGATCGAGGATTTAGCCGATTACGGATCGCTGTTCGTGGAAGTGGATGCCATGAGCAAGATTCAGATTATGGATGATGGCTTTTGGGTCAACGATTTTTTTATCCAGCAAAAAACATGGACGCGCATAACTGCTGCCAGCGCGGAATTCTCATCATCCTACAACGACCGGATCGCACAGATTATTTTGCCGTGGTCGGCTGCGGATGGCAGCGATGGCGGCACCATTTACTACCCGGCGGCACCCGACGGCAACGGAAAGTCGGTCACGATTGACGAAATGATCTTGCCGGACAGCAGCAGGGCGACCACCGTGGCGCAAAAGAAATATTTGCAGGCTCGCTATTCGTGGTCGATTCAGATTCAGTCAGCGAACGGGTATCCAGCGATGGAAGCCGGGGAAATCGATCTCGTGTCGTGGGATATCGATCCGAATTTAACCGGCTCGGCGCGCTGGATTATATGCACAGATGTGCAGCACACGATTAGCAATCGGGTCTGTACAACCAGCGTGCAAGGCGTGGAGTTTCAACGCTATTCAGATGAGCAATAAACACTATGACCAGCTTTGAATTACAGAAGGCGAAAAAGAAAATCAGGCAAGCCATTGATGGCAAGTATGAGCAGAAGTCGGTGGCGACGGTTGCGGCTGCGGTCGGTACTCGCCACGTTGCCATTGATGGCAATCTCGCCAGTGCCTCTTTGCCTGATGGTAGCTCTGGCGCGGTGGAGGTTGTAAATGCCGGTCGCCTTGCGTCGGCTCGATACGAATTGCGCACGGGTGGCACCGTTTCTGTGATCAGCGGTGGTGGCGGCAGTGGCGGCAGCGGCGGCATTAGCTTTTCGGAAGCCGATACCCGCTATTACACGAAGGGGCAGTTAGACGCCGGGCAGCTTGATATTCGCTACTACACCGAAGGCGAAGCAGACGGGCGCTTTGTGCGATTGTCAACGGCTGGCACGATTACTGCACAGCACTCGTTTTCGCCTGGGTCGGCTGCGGCTCCATTCCTGCTGGGGGCAAATGCGCAAGGGCAGACGGTAGTTGGATTAAAGGCGGATCAACTCAATAAGAGCGTGATCGCCGGTGCTGGCTTATTGAATGGCGGAGCACTGACGGGAGATGTAACGGTTAATGTTGGGGCGGGTGATGGTGTCGCAGTCAACGCCAACGATGTTGCGGTGCGTAGGTATGTTGACAGCGGTTTGGCTTTTGGGCTGGATGGTGGGCTAACCCTCGGCACTCCGATTGCTGTGTCAATTAGCACGACAAGCGTGGTTACTGGCGTGCAGCATGGTCATGCTGTGATTTCTTCGTCGAATCCTGGGGCGGCTGCGAGCTTGCTGGCGACGAGTGCAGGCGGCACGCTCACACTCAACAATAGCGGCAGCACGACAACGCCAGCACTCGTGATTGGCAATGGAAGCACGGGTAGATTGGCAATTGGTTCGAGTGGGTGGCGTGACAATGCAACACAGCTTGAGATGCTGGGCACCCGAACGCTTCATGTGGGTAGCAACATTACGAGCGGCACAGCATGGAGCATCAACGCTGCCGGTGAAGTGAGTGCAGCGGATGGAGATGGCTCCTCTGCTCACATTTTTGGGCTAGGTACGATTGGTTTGATGGGAGGATTCACAAACTAT
>CALMCD010000362.1 GCA_937863075.1 uncultured Rhodoferax sp.
AAAGTCGGCGACATCAAAACGTCGAAAAAAGGCGTTTCCGTGGCGTACACCAATGCCAAGGGCGAAGCGCAAACTTTGGAAGTCGATAAGCTCATCGTTTCCATCGGTCGCGTGCCGAATACAGATGGTTTGAACGCTGCTGCCGTAGGCTTGGCTTTGGACGAGCGCGGCATGATTGTGGTGGATGCCGATTGCAAAACCAACCTCCCCGGCGTGTGGGCGGTGGGCGATGTGGTGCGCGGCCCAATGCTGGCACACAAAGCGGAAGAAGAAGGTGTAGCCGTGGCAGAACGCATGGCGGGTCAACACGGTCACGTCAACTTTGGCACGATTCCGTGGGTGATTTACACCAGCCCCGAAATCGCGTGGGTCGGTCGTACCGAGCAGCAGTTGAAAGCCGACGGTGTGGCGTACAAAGCGGGTTCTTTCCCCTTCCTCGCCAACGGTCGCGCCCGCGCTTTGGGTGATACCACCGGCTTTGTGAAGTTCTTGGCGGATGCCACCACCGATGAAATCTTGGGCGTTCACATCGTAGGCCCAATGGCCAGCGAGTTGATCTCCGAAGCCGTAGTCGCTATGGAATTCAAAGCCAGCGCGGAAGACATCGCCCGCATTTGCCACGCCCACCCATCCCTGAGCGAAGCCACTAAAGAAGCGGCTCTGGCGGTGGATAAGCGTACTTTGAACTTCTAATTGCAGAAAGAGGTAGCCCTGTGAGCGTGAAAGCCACTTACGAGGCGGAACTCGCCGCGCGGGGTTACCAGCCCGATGCGGCGCAGTTGCGTGCCATTGATGCCCTCGAACGCTGCGCCAATGAATGGGCGGTGTACAAAGCCAAGCGTTCTAATTCCTTCAAAAAGCTGATTCACCGACCCGATATTCCACGCGGCGTATATATGTTCGGCGGTGTCGGGCGCGGCAAGAGCTTTTTGATGGATTGTTTCTTCAATGCCGTCCCGCTCAAACGCAAAGTGCGGCTGCATTTTCATGAATTTATGCGGGAAGTCCACCGCGAACTGGCGGATTTGCAAGGCATTGTGAACCCGTTGGATGAACTCGGCAAACGAATTTCCAAGCGTTATAAACTGATTTGCTTTGATGAATTTCACGTAGCCGACATCACGGATGCGATGATTTTGCATCGGCTGCTGCAATCATTATTCGATAACGGCGTGGGTTTTGTTACCACGTCCAATTTTCACCCCGATGGCTTGTATCCGGGTGGTTTGCATCGCAACCGCATTTTGCCCGCCATCGACCTGCTGAATACAGGCTTGGAAGTGCTGAATGTAGACAACGGAACCGATTACCGTTGCCGCACGCTGGAGATGGTGACGCTGTACCACATTCCACACGGTGAAGCAGCCGATAGTGCGATGGAGCAAGCCTTCACCGCACTAGCCGCCACCCACGACGAAGACCCTACCCTGCACATCGAAGCCCGTCAGATTCAGGCCAAGCGCAAAGCGGGCGGCGTGGTGTGGTTCGATTTCAAAACCCTCTGTGGCGGGCCACGCTCGCAAAGTGATTATTTAGAAATCGCTTCGCTCTTTCACACGGTATTTTTAAGCAACGTGCCGCACATGCCCGTGCGGATGGCTTCGGAAGCGCGGCGTTTTACGTGGTTGGTCGATGTGTTGTATGACCGCCGTGTCAAACTGGTGATGTCCGCCGAAGTTCCCCCCGAACAGCTTTACACCGAAGGCCCTATGGCACACGAATTCCCCCGCACGGTTTCCCGCTTGGGGGAGATGCAATCCAAAGAATACCTCTCGTTGGAGAAGCGCAATGTGGATACGGGCTTAACCTAACGCATCCCCACCACGGTTTTGCCAAAAATAGTCTGTGCGTGGGGAGGAAGACTGCGCCAGTAGTTTTCCTTACCCGCCACTTGTCCACCCAACTCCGCCGCAGCGTGCCAGCCCCAACGGGGGTTGTATAAAAAGGCGCGGGCGAGGGCGATTAAATCGGCATCACCCGCTTGCAAAATCGCTTCGGCTTGCTGGGCTTGTGTGATCAAACCCACGGCAATGGTCGGCATCTGGCTGGCATCGCGCACGGTGCGGGCAAAGGGAACTTGGTAATTCGCGCCCAATGCAATTTTTTGCTGGGGCGACAATCCACCCGACGATACGTGAATGAAATCGCAACCCAAGGCTTTTAAGCGTTGCGCCAATTCTGCGCTTTGGTTGGCATCCCAACCACCTTCGACCCAATCGCTTGCCGAAATACGCACCCCCAAAACACCCGCATACGCTGCACGCATCGCCGTGAAAATTTCCAGCACATAGCGAATGCGGTTTTCAAAACTTCCGCCATAGGCATCGTCACGCTGATTGGAAAGCGGTGATACGAATTGATGCAGCAAATAGCCATGCGCGGCGTGCAATTCAATTGCATCCACGCCGACCCGTTGCGCACGCTGGGCAGCGGATACAAAGGCATCGCGCACGCGCTCCATATCGGCTTGCGTCATGGCGGTGGGCGGGGTTTCGTGCGGCAAGTGGGGGACGGCGGAGGGGGCGACGGTTTCCCATCCACCTTGCGCGGGGCTGAGGAGTTGCGCTCCTTGCCACGGTAAAGCACTCGATGCTTTTCGCCCTGCGTGAGCCAGTTGGATGCACACCGCCGTTTGGGGAGCCAACGCACGAGCGCGGCGCAGGGTATCGCTCATCGCGGCTTCGGTGGCATCGTCCCACAGTCCCAAACACGCGGGGGTGATTCTGCCTTCGGGGACGACGGCAGTCGCTTCGATAATAAACAGACCCGCACCGCTATTCAGCAGATTACCCCAGTGCATTAAATGCCAATCGCTGGTCAAGCCGTTGTGTGCGGCATATTGGCACATGGGCGCAACCACGATGCGATTGGGAAGTTGCAAGCCTTTTTCCGAACTGCCAAGGTAAAAAGGTGTAAAAAGTAAGCTCATATAAAAAATTCCGTCTATTCCAAATGTGTATCATCAAACTTTATTCTATTTAACAACTGCCCTTTCAAGGAGTACACCATGTCATTCTTCGATTTCATCAAGAAACAATTTATCGACATCATTCAGTGGACTGAAGACGGAGATGGCACACTGGCGTGGCGCTTTCCTATGCAGGATATGGAGATTCAAAACGGCGGTCAGTTGGTCGTGCGCGAATCCCAAATGGCGGTTTTTGTGAACGAAGGCAAAATTGCCGATGTCTTCGGCCCCGGTACGCACAAACTCAGCACCCAAACCCTGCCCGTTTTAACCTACCTGAAAAACTGGGACAAGCTGTTTGAATCGCCCTTCAAGAGCGATGTGTACTTCTTCAGCACCCGCCAACAAATCGACCAAAAATGGGGCACTCCACAGCCCATCACGATTCGGGATAAAGATTTTGGCATGGTGCGCCTGCGTGCCTTTGGTAACTATGCCTTCCGCATTGCCGACCCCAAATTGTTCCACACCGAGATTTCCGGTACGCGCGATGAATACGGCGTAGAAGATTTGGATGGACAACTGCGCGGCCTGATTTTGCAAAACATCAGCACCGCGATTGCCTCCAGCGGCATTCCGTTCCTCGATTTGGCGATGAACCAAATGGAGTTCGCCAAAGTCTTGAAAAATCAGATGCTTCCCGAGATGGAGAAACTCGGGTTGAAGCTGGAAAACATGACGGTGCAAAATGTCTCTCTGCCCGAAGAGTTGCAAAAAATCCTCGACCAAAAAATTGGCATGGGCATGATTGGCAACGACATGGGCAAGTTCATGCAATACCAAACCGGACAAGCCATTCCCGTATTCGCAGCCAATTCAGGGGGCGGCAGCGTGGCAGGCGATGCGATGGGCTTAGGTGCTGGCATGGCATTGGGGCAAATTTTGGCTCAAAATATGCAAAATGGTTTCCAAAATCACCAGCAAGCCGCACCTGCGCCAGTGCCTGCTCCCGCTCCAACCCCCGCACCTGCACCGGTGCAGCAAAGTGCCGATGACATCATCGCCATGCTGGAAAAGATTGGTAATCTCAAAGCCAAAGGCATTTTGTCGGAGGAAGAGTTTGCCATCAAGAAAGCGGAATTGCTGAAAAAACTGGGCTAAACCGTGACTACCGCCAATGCACCGCAACGGCGTTATACCGCGCCTTGTCCGGGATGCGGTGCGCCAGTCGATTTCCGTTCCGCCCAATCCACGCACGCGGTTTGTGGCTACTGCCAAAGCACGGTGGTACGCCAAGGCGATGTGCTATCGCGCTTGGGCAAAATGGGAGAATTGTTCGACGACCACAGCCCCTTGCAATTGTTTGCAACGGGTCAATTCCAGAAAAAAACGTTCACGCTGATTGGTCGTTTGCAATACAAAACCAGCGACGGCACTTGGACGGAATGGAACGCCTTTTTTGACGACGGCAGCACCGGCTGGCTGGCAGAGGATAACGGTGCTTACGTCTTCACCCTCAGCACCGCCGCACCGCGTGAACTGCCAACTGCCGAGCGTTTTGCGATTGGCAACCAAGTTACCATCAACAGCAAATCCTACAGCGTTGCCAGCAATGTCAAAGCCACGCTGATTAGTGCGCAGGGCGAATTGCCCAAACTTCCACCCATTGGTGAACCCTTTGATGTGGTGGAATTGCGCAACGTGATGGGGGAGGTGTTGAGTATTGACTACACCGCCCAGCCGCCCGTGGTATCGCAAGGCATGGCGGTGATGTTGGAGGATTTGGCACTCAAAGGGCTAAAAGACGAAAAAGGCGGTTCGGTTAAAGAGGAAAAAGGGCGGCATTTCAACTGCCCGCACTGCGGTTCACCCGTCACGGTAGCGCTGGCAACCAGCAAAAGCATCACCTGCGGCAGTTGCAATACGTTGATTGACTTGAGCCAAGGCGTGGGCAAGGAACTGCAAGCCGCGATTCAAGATGAACCGATTCAGCCGCTGATTCCGCTGGGTTCTATCGGAAAATTGCAGGGCGTATCGTGGCAGGTGGTGGGCTTTCAGCACCGCATGGGTCAAGAGCCGGATGATCCGGATGAACAATTTGGCTGGAGTGAATACCTGCTTTACAACCAAAAGCGCGGATTTTCTTTTTTGGTCGATTCCGAAGAAGGCTGGAGCTTGGTGCGCCCCGCCACGGGTGCGCCAACCGTAAAAGGCAAAACGGCGGTTTACCAGAATCAAAATTACACACTCAAATACAGCTACCAAGCTGAAACCGAATATGTGTGTGGTGAGTTTTATTGGCTGGTGCAGCGCGGGCAGAAAACCCAGAATCAGGATTTTGCTAATGGCAAAAACCTGCTTTCATTGGAACAAACCAAGAGTGAGGCCGTGTGGTCGGCAGGCGGCATCGTCGCCAGCGATGTGGTTGCCAAGGCCTTCAATTTGGATGCCAAAAGCGATTTATTCAAGCGTGAAGATGCCAGCCCTTTAAGTACCGCCAGCCGAGTGGGGGTGATTACCATCATCGCACTCATCGTTTTGGCGATTGTGCTGATTGCTATGCTCAGTAATTGTTCCAATACTTCCAGTAGTTACAGCTCCCGCACCTCTGGCGGATCGTATGGTGGCTCTTCCGGTGGCGGTGGGCATAAATAAACGCATATCCATTTTTAGGAGAACTTTTTCATGTTGAACCCGAATCTTTTGATGACATCGTTGGTATTTGCCCTGCTGGGCGTGGTGATTTTTTGGGTGTGCTTCATCATCATCGACAAAATCACGCCCTACGATTTGTGGGGCGAGATTGTGGAAAAGCAAAATATCGCCCTCGCACTGGTGGTTGCAGCCATGAGCCTTGGCATTTGCGTCATCGTCGCCGCAGCGATTCATTGAATGGTGCGTACTGTCACGGCTATCACAGCTATCACGGTTCTCCAGTCCCTGCACTGGGCGCAGGCGCAAGGGCTGGATCGTTTGGATGCGCAATTATTGGTATTGCACGCCGTCGGCCGCTCGGAGAACGATCGCGCTTGGCTGCTGACCCACGATGCCGACACGTTATCGCCCGCCCAATGGGGCATTCTGCAAGCAAGCGTTGCCCGCCGCGCTGCGGGAGAACCGTTAGCGTATATCCGAGGGTATAAAGAATTTTTCGGCCTACACCTGCATGTCGATGCCCGCGTGCTTGACCCGCGCCCCGATACCGAAACATTGGTGGAATGGGCGTTGGATGTAGTACCAGCATCCTCTCCCTCTACCCAGCGGGTGGTGGATGTGGGAACGGGCAGTGGTGCGATTGCTTTGGCCTTGAAGCACACACGCCCGCAATGGGATGTTACTGCCGTGGATGTGAGTGCCGATGCGCTCGCGGTAGCGCTTGCCAATGCCCAGCGTTTGGGATTGGTGGTGCGTGGTGTACAGAGCAGTTGGTTGGAATCGGTTGAAGGATTATTCGATTTAATCGTATCCAACCCGCCCTACATCGCCGAAGAAGATACGCATTTACCCGCTCTGCAACATGAACCAACCCTCGCGCTGACCAGTGGAGTCGATGGGTTGGATGCCATTCGTACCCTTATCCAACAAGCACCCACGCATCTGCGGGCAGGGGGCTGGTTGTTGATAGAACACGGCTACGACCAAGCCCTAGCTGTGCGCGATTTACTGCAAACAGCGGGTTTTGGTAGCGTGCAATCCCGCCACGATTTAGCGGGTATTGCACGGTGTAGCGGCGGGTGCTGGTTAGCCGATTAGTTGAGCGGGCTAGCCGATGCGCAACTGGGTTCGGCTGTCGCGTTGGCGATTTGCTTGGTCAGCGTTGCACTGCCCGCAGTCGTCAAAGCCGATTTACCCAATACCAAGCAAGTGCGGTATACCAGTTTTTTGCTGGTGGGGACAGCGGTAATGGGTGCAATCGCACCATTCACATTAGAACCCATGCCCACGATGGTCGCCAAAGAACCATACATCGGCGCACTACCCCATGCCAGTTGGGTTTTGGTGCTGGGTGCGCCATCGGGAACGATATTCCAGTTAGCGGAATAGAAAGGCCACGATCCGGGGTTCAGAGCGCCATCGGGTGCGCCGTTGTAGTCGGATAGATTTTTACCGCTCAAACCACGTTCATCTGCCCAGCCACCGTAGGCGAGACCCGTATCGGTTCCCAGTTTGTATTCAAACAATCCCATCTCGTAAGTCGTGCCACCGGAAATAGCAGTCATCGCGTTATAGGGACGTGTGGGCGCGGTCAGGTTCGTCCAGTTCCAACCGGTTGCGCTGGTGAGGTTGGTGGAGCTGTTATTGGTGGTGTAAAACTGGCTGACCGAATCACCCCATTGCAAATTGTTGATAGCCGCAGCGGTATCGTTATTGGCAAAGTGCATCACACCAAAAGGCCCACGCACACCGAATGCCAGTTGTCCGGGGGTGGTGTCTTTCAGGTCAATCTTGACATCAATACGGGGGGCATCTTTGCCATTTTCAAACGTCCATTGCGTGGTCACGGGAACCATGAATTTGCGATGGGCGGTTTTGGCAGCTGGCGTAGGAGAGTCTGCGTTAGCGAGTGCCGCAGTCGTTCCCCATACCGGATAGAGAATCGTAAACTGGTGGGTAGCGCTGGTGCTGGTGCTGGTGATGGTGGATTGGGATGAAGCCGTTACCGCAAAACTACGGCCATTGGGTTTGTCGGTATCGTTATTGAGGGCAGCAATCGTGCTCCACTCGCCATTGTCAAGGTTACGCACATGCTCGTGTCCCACAAAATAGCCCCAGCAGCCATCGTCTACACCATCATCGCAGCTGAGGGTGACGGGATTGGTTCCATCCATATAGCTCATGCTCAACGCATAGCCACCGTTACCGGAGTTGGTGGAGAGTTGCTTCTTCAAGGAAATAGTGCGGGGTTTGCCAGCAGAATCCGTCCAAGTGTAGGTCGTTGCACCAGAGCCGGATACGATGTCATCATTCACACGCTTGAGTCCAGCCGCACCAGTTTCGGTTCCGGTAGGTGCTGCGGGGCCGGGTTCTGTTCCAGTAGGATAGCCGCAATTCGCTTCACGCGCCAAGGGTACAAAGGTACTTAAACCGCCCAAATCCAACACTTTAGAACCCAACTGATCGCCAAATACAAACACTTGCGTTGTATTCGCACCGATATTCACACCCACAAATGTACCGGTAGAGGGATAAGAACGGTAATGAAACGTATCGACTGTTTGGGTGGCGGTGCGTGCGGGGGTGAGTAGATTGGGGGCTTGACCCTCAGCCCAATCCAAAAAACATTCGGTATCGGTCAAAGCAGCATGGGCAGAAGGAGCGCACACCGCAAAACAAGCAGACGCTAAAACGCTAACACGGAGATGGGCAAAGGTAAATATCATCGATCAAATCCTCAAAGAAATAGAAAGAAGTTTAACAATACTGAGGGTTACATGGATTACATATACTTACACAAAGGGCAAACCCTAGCCCTACAGCTTCACCGCGAATGCAAGCGGGGGATAATTCGCGGTTTCCTTTTTACTTTGGAGTTTTTAATATGAGCGACACCCCTAATTCCCAAGACACCCAGCAACGCATTGGCGAACTGGTGAAGAACAATCCCATCATGCTGTTCATGAAAGGTACGGCGAGCTTTCCCCAGTGCGGCTTTTCCGGTCGTGCTGTGCAAATTTTGAAGGCGTGTGGTGTAGACCCCAAATCCATCAAAACCGTGAACGTGTTGGAAGATGCTGAGATTCGCGCTGGCATCAAAGAATACAGCAGCTGGCCCACGATTCCCCAGCTTTACCTGAAAGGTGAATTTATCGGCGGCTCGGACATCATGATGGAAATGTACGAAAAAGGCGAACTGCAAGCCGAGATCGCTAAGCTGTAAATTCCCACAGCTTTTGGCAAGAAAACACCGCGTTGGGGTATTCCGGCTTACCGCGTGAGCCGTTGTAACGCCCTAACGCCATGTACAAATCACCTTTTTCCCGATCCAGATAGTGGCGCAAAATCAAGCAGCCAAAGCGTAAATTGGTTTGCATGTGAAAGAGTTTGTCGGCATCGCCATCGCCAATCACGCGCGTCCAAAACGGCATCACCTGCATATAACCCCGCGCACCGGCAATGGAAATAGCGTGTTTGCGAAATCCACTTTCCACCTGAATTAAACCCAGCACCAACGATATATCCAGCCCCGCGCGTTTACTTTCGTACCACACGGTGTGCAAAAACTCTTGGCGCGTTTGGGTATCGGGTTTTCTTTTTTTGAGCCTCTCGCTCATTTCACCGAGCCAACGCAGGTATTTCAGGCGCGATTCCGTATCCGCAAACTCCGCAATCGGCGGAGCCGTGTTCGCCACCGCGCGGCTCAATGCGCTGCGTACCGAATCAATCAGCGGCTCCTCCACTTGCTTACCCGCCCACGCCTGCGGTGCAGCAAGGAACGACAGCGCCCCGAGGAGCGCGGTTCTACGATTCATTCCAAACGCGCACGCAAATGCGCGGCAATTTCACCGACGGCGACTTTGGTGGCAGCGGCATCGCGGCGGTGTTGGTATTCGACCACGCCTTCTTTCAACGCACGGTCGCCGATGGTGACGCGATGCGGTACGCCAATCAGCTCCCAATCGGCAAACATCGCACCCGGACGCTCGTTGCGGTCATCCAACATCACGTCCACACCGGATGCAAGCAAATCGGCGTACAGCGATTCGGCGGCTTCTTTGACGTTCGGAAAACGGTCGGGGCTGATCGGGCACAGCACCACGGTAAAAGGCGCGATGGAATCCGGCCAAATAATGCCTTTGTCATCGTGGTTTTGTTCGATTGCCGCAGCGGGCAAACGTGTGACACCGATGCCGTAGCAGCCCATTTCCATGAACTGCGGTTTGCCGTTGACATCTAAAAACGTAGCATTCATTGCACGGCTGTACTTGGTTCCAAGGTAGAAGACGTGTCCGACTTCAATGCCGCGCTCAATCGCCAGCACGCCTTTTCCATCGGGCGACAAATCGCCTTCCACCACGTTGCGCAAATCGGCGATCAAATCGGGTTCGGGCAAATCGCGCCCCCAGTTCACACCGCGAATGTGAAAATCTTTTTCGTTTGCACCGCAAATCCAATCGGACATGACGGCTACATCGCGGTCGGCAATGATTTTCAGCGGTTTTTTCAAGCCCACTGGCCCCAAGTAACCGGGTTCGCAACCCAAGTATTCGTCGATTTCTGCGTTGGTGGCAAAGCGGAATTCGGCTAATCCGGGCAGTTTGCCGACTTTCACTTCATTCATATCGTGATCGCCACGCAACAGCAATAGCCAGATTTGGGTTTTGACGATGTTGCCCACTTCATCCAGCATATCGGTGGCGAGAACCAGCGATTTCACGGTGGTTTTCAAATCCACACCCAGCAATTCAGCGACTTCTTCGCAGGTACTTTTACCGATGGTTGCTACTTTTTCCATAGCTGCCTGTGCAGACGTAGAGCGCGTTGCAGGCATTTCAGGTGCTTTTGCTTCTGCTTTTTCGATATTCGCGGCGTAATCGCTATCGGGCGCGGTGCAATAAATAATCGCGTCTTCGCCGGTGGAGGCAATCACTTGAAATTCTTCGCTCAAATCGCCGCCAATCGCGCCACTATCAGCGGCTACGGCACGGTAACGCAGCCCGAAGCGATCAAAAATTTTGCGGTACGCACCCGCCATGATTTGGTAGCTGGCTTTCGCGCTGTCGGGGTCACGGTCAAAGCTGTAGGCATCTTTCATGATGAATTCACGCCCACGCATCAGCCCGAAACGGGGACGGCGTTCATCGCGGAATTTGGTCTGAATTTGGTAGAAGTTCTTTGGTAACTGTTTGTAGCTCTTGATTTCTTGGCGGGCAATATCGGTCACGACTTCTTCGCTGGTGGGCTGCACTACGTAGTCGCGGGCGTGGCGGTCTTGGATGCGCAGGAGTTCTGACCCCATTTTGTCGAAGCGTCCGGTTTCCTGCCACAGTTCGGCGGGTTGGATGACGGGCATGGTGAGTTCGATGGCTCCGGCGCGATTCATCTCCTCGCGCACAATGGCTTCGACCTTGCGAATCACCCGCAAACCCATCGGCATATAGGTGTAAATACCCGCGCCGAGTTTTTTAATCATGCCCGCACGCATCATCAGCTTGTGGCTGGCAACTTCGGCATCGGCGGGGGCTTCTTTGAGGGTAGAAATGAGAAATTGAGAGGCTTTCATGGACGAACAACTATAGATAACTATGGATAATGGGCGCAGTTTAAAAATTGGGGTTTGATTATGCTTGACCGAGACGGCTTTCGGCCGAATGTCGGCATCATCCTGCTCAACCATAAGAATCAGGTATTTTGGGGCAAGCGCATCCGCACGCATTCGTGGCAGTTTCCACAAGGCGGTATTGATCGAGGCGAAACCCCCGAGCAAGCCATGCTGCGTGAGTTATACGAAGAGGTGGGACTGCGCCCACAGCACGTCAGCATCGTTGCCCGTACCCGAGACTGGTTGCGCTACGAGGTGCCGGATCGTTACATTCGCCGCGATGCGCGAGGCCACTACAAAGGCCAAAAACAAATATGGTTTCTTCTGAAACTCCTTGCCAACGACTGGGATTTGAACCTGCGTGCCACCAGCCACCCCGAGTTTGATGCGTGGCGCTGGAACGATTATTGGGTTCCGCTGGATTCGGTGGTCGATTTCAAACGCGGGGTGTACGAAATGGCGCTGACCGAGCTGTCACGCTATTTGCCGCGCATTGATACACACTACGAAGCGCGGGGACGCTTTTTGCGCCACGCCCTGTACCAGCATCAACCCCAGTCCTAATCCGCATTTCTCAGTTCTTGAGAGCGGGGTGGCGGTTGGAATCAAACCAAGCGCGTGCGGCATCGCAATCCAGACGGATGCCTTGTGTGAGGGTATCGAGGCTATCGTATTTCAGCTCATCGTGCAGTTTATGCAGCAGCTCCACGCGGACAATTTTACCGTAAGCCCCTTCTGCCCCCAGCGTAGCAGGCCAGTCCAAGCAATGGGTTTCGAGCAAGACGCGCCCGCCATTGACATCATTTGGATCCAGTGAAGGACGCACTCCCAGATTGGCGACACCCTGCAACGGTTTGTGCGACAAGCCATGCACCAGCACCACAAAAATACCACTGGCGGCGGGTTTCCAGTGGGAAAAACGCAAATTCAGCGTCTTGAAACCCAACGTGCGCCCCAGCTTGCGCCCATGCACCACATGGCCGGAAATCGTATACGGTCGCCCCAGCAGCCTTGCGGCATCGTGCATTCGTCCTTGACCCAAGGCTTCGCGCACGGCGGAACTGGAGACGCGCAGTTTATGCACCTCGTAACTATTCATGCGGGCGACATCAAAACCGTGTGTATCACCAGCGGCATCGAGTAGCGCATAGTCGCCCACACGCTGCTTACCGAAGCGAAAATCATCGCCCACCAGCACGTATTTTGCGCCCAGCCCTTGCAGCAACACATCGTGAATAAACGCTTCGGGTGATTGGTTGGCGAGCTTGTCACCAAACGGCACAATAATGGTTTGATCGACACCGCATTGCGCCAAATCTTCCAACTTATCGCGCAGCGTGCCAACCCGTGCGGGGGCGAGTTCGGGCTTGTGGAATTTTCCGGCAAAATAATCGCGCGGATGGGGTTCAAACGTCAGCACGCAACTAGGGATGTTTCGCTGTGCGGCTTCTCCGCGTAAAAGTGCCAACATCGCCTGATGCCCCCGATGCACGCCATCAAAGTTCCCGATGGTCAGCGCACAAACAGGAGCCACACCCGGGTGGTGAAAACCGCGAAATACTTTCATGGGGGATTTTGCTATTTGCTAATTACGTAAAAGGGGGGAGAGTTTAGTGCGATTTTGTCAAAGCCACCCACCACCACCCGATTGGCGTGCTTGGTATTGGGACGATGGGCGCTTACTGGGCTGGATGCCGCCCGAACGCGCCACCATGTTGGCGCAGTTGCTCCCCCGCCATCTTCCCCTGCGGCAAGAGGGGGCGGGGCGCTGGGTGTGGCACGCGGCATCTGCCTCGGTTGCCGAACGCAGCCAAGTGTTGCAAACCATTGCCAACGATTTATACGCACGCGGCCTCATTCACGGCTGGCGTAATGAGCGGTATGCCTGCTGGGGAAATTGCGATGCCGCATGGCCTTACCCGCAACCCGAACTCTTTCGGCTGGAGCGTTCCGCCTTTCGCTATTTTGGTTTACGCAGCCACGCGGTGCATGTGCATGGCATCACGGTCGATGGTCGTATGTGGTGCGGTAGACGCGCCGCCAATAAAGCCATTGATCCGAAATTATTGGACAATCTGGCGGCAGGTGGTTTGCCCGCAGACGAGCAACCCGTGCATTGTGCGGTACGTGAAATCCAAGAAGAAGCAGGGCTGCACCGCACGCCGAAGGATTTCATCGGCGGGGTGTATGAAATTCTCTCAGAACGCGCTGAACCAGAAGGTTGGCACAATGAGAGGCTCTTTGTTTACACTACCCGCCTTGCAGCGCATGAGCGCCCTATTAACCGCGATGGCGAAGTCAGTGAATTCATGTGCCTCGATCTCCCAGAGGTTCTTCGGCGTATACAGGCTGGTGAATTTACCCTTGATGCAGCACTTTGTATTACCACTTCCTATGCCCGATACGCCCATCACTGAATCCGTCATCCGCACAGCCAGACCATGCCACCGAGTTGCAACAAAAAGTCGGGCTGCAAATACAGGCTAAACACCCATGCCAACACGGTCAGCACCGCCAGAATGCCGCCCGATACGGCTATTTTTTTAGGCACGGACAACGGCAGTCTCCTTCACGGGTAAGTTAATCAAAGCCGCAGCAACCCCAAGCGCGATGGCGATAAACCAGACGGCATCGTAATTCCCGTTTTTATCGTACAAATACCCGCCCAGCCATACGCCCATAAACGAGCCGACTTGGTGGCTACAAAAGACAAATCCGCCAAGCATGGAAAGGTGTTTCACGCCGAAGATATTTGCCAATGCCGCGTTGGTGAGCGGTACGGTCGAAAGCCACAGCACGCCCATCACCGCCGAGAACACGTACACGCTAGCCGGTGACAGTGGCGATAAAAGAAAAATCGTAATAGCGATGGAACGGGTGAGGTAAATGAGTGACAGCAAATTTTTCTTTTGAAATGTCTGCCCCAAAACACCCGCGCCATACGTGCCGAATACGTTGAATAGCCCAATAATCGCCAGCGCGTAACTGGCTACGGTGGGCAGTTGACCCATGTCTTTGAGGTAGCTCGGCATGTGAACGGCAATAAACACCACCTGAAACCCGCACACAAAATACCCCGCCGTCAGCAGCAGAAAACTGGGGTGTGAAAACGCTTCCTGCAAAGCGTGGGCAATGGTTTGATTTGGTTTTTGCCCTGCAACTGGCGCGTGGGTGGAATGCAAATCCGGTTCACGCAGCCCATACGCCAGCGGAATCATCAAGAGTGCGGCAACGCCCAGAATCAGCAGCGCATCTTGCCAACCCCATTGGTTAATCAAAAATCCTTCGGTCGGAACCATGAAGAATTGTCCAAACGACCCCGCCGCCGCTGCTACCCCCATTGCCCACGGTCGGCGGGCGGGTTCGACATTGCGCCCGATCACGCCATAGATCACGGCATAAGTCGTTCCGGCCTGCGCGGTTCCGATCAAAATTCCGGCAAACACGGTGAACAAAAACGGCGTATTCACAAGCGCCATGCCTGCTAAACCCAGCGCGTACAAAATCGCTCCGCCCACAATCACGCGAAATGCACCAAAGCGGTCGGCTACCATGCCTGCAAAAATCCCTGTAATGCCCCACGTTAAATTTTGAATCGCTAACGCCATCGCAAACGATTCGCGCGTCCAGCCCTGCGCTTGGGTAATGGGTTGCAGCCACAGCCCAAAGCCGTGGCGTATGCCCATGGATAAAGTGACCACACCCGCGCCGCAAGCTAACACTTGGACAATCGAAAGGGATGGCGCAGGAGAAGAAGGTTGGCGTGAATTGTGCATAAGGAAACGGCTATAGTATTGGTATCACCCCTATAGGATGGTGCTTCTGAATACGCTATCGTATAGGAAGTGGTGCTTTTGTGTGTCCACCCTTTTTTAACTGGAGAAATTATGAAACTCAAGATTGTTGCGTCTGCGATTTTGGCATTGTCCGCTGGCTTTGCATCGGCACAAACCGTTGTGATGATTGGTCATGTGGCTCCCTTGAGCGGTGCTATTGCCCATTTTGGCAAGGACAACGAAAACGGCGCAAAAATGGCTATTGAGGAGTTGAATGTTGCGGGCGTTACCATTGGTGGTAGTAAAGTCACCCTGAAATTGATGGCAGAAGACGATGCCGCTGATCCCAAACAAGGTACAGCCGTCGCCCAAAAATTGGCCGATGCCAAAGTAGCTGGTGTGGTCGGTCACTTGAATTCGGGTACAACGATTCCCGCTTCCAAAATCTACAGCGATGCAGGTATTCCCCAAGTTTCTCCCTCCGCTACCAACCCCAAATACACCCGCCAAGGCTTCAAAACAACGTTCCGCGTAGTTGCTGATGATGTACATTTGGGTAGCACGTTGGGTCGCTATGCGGTGAAAGATTTGAAAGGCAAAGCCATCGCCGTGATTGATGACCGTACCGCTTACGGTCAAGGCGTTGCCGAAGAATTTGCGAAAGCCGTAGTCGCTGCGGGTGGAAAAATCGTGGCGAAAGAATTTACTACCGATAAGGCGACCGATTTCAACTCCATTCTGACCTCCATCAAAGGTAAAAAAGCCGATATAGTCTTCTTTGGCGGTATGGATGCAGTGGGTGGCCCTATGCTGCGCCAAATGAAATCCTTGGGCATCAACGCTAAATTCATGGGTGGTGATGGTATTTGTTCTACTGAATTGCTCAAGTTAGGCGGCGATGCGATCAGCGATAACCAAGTATTCTGCGCCGAAGCCGGTGGCGTAGAAGGTAAAGCCAAAGAAGGCATGGATAAATTCAAAGCCACCTTCAAAGCCAAATTTGGCGCAGACGTACAACTGTACGCCCCCTACGTCTATGACAGCGTGAAAGTCATGGTTGCCGCGATGGTAAAAGCCGGTTCTGCTGATCCTGCTAAATACCTGCCCGTATTGGCAGCGACTAAAGATTTCGCTGGCGTAACTGGCCCCATCACATTCGATGCCAAAGGCGACATCAAAAACGGCGCTTTGACCCTGAAAACCGTTAAAGGCGGTAAATTGGTTGAATTGGCTGTGATTCGTTAATCGTATTCATTGATAAAAAAAGCCCCATGATGGGGCTTTTTTTATTCACGTCAGTGGAACTGACAAGTTGGTAAAGGTTATTGCAGGGCTTGAATACCGGCCACCAACCAGCCACGCGATCCATCGAGTGGTTTGTTCATGTTCCAGACTTCGCGGAACGGAGTGGCTCCTGTCACTGCGTCTTCCCGAATCATGCCGGAGAACTCAACGCTTGCCAGATATTCGGTTGCGTTTTCTTCAATGCCCAACAAACGCGCATCCAGTGTCACCACTTCGGTATGGTTGGGGGTGTTGCTGTTTTGGACATCACGTTCCGCGAGCTGCGATTTGATTTCAACCAACATGGTATCGGTCATCATGCCGCGCAGGGTGGAAATATCGGATTTATCCCATGCTGCTTGCAAGCCCACGAAATTGCGTTTTGCAGCGGTCAAGAAACCATCGGCATCGAAATTGGCCGGAACACCCCAGCCCTGCGAACCTGCCAAACCAGCACCAATACCCGATCCAATGCCTGAACCAATCGCAGAAGAACCGTTGGGCATGGAGGTGAATGGTGTCGGTTGTGCAGAAGGCGCGGGTTGTGCAGGCTGTCCGCCCAGACTACCCATCAAACCACCGAGACCGCCGCCCATACCCGCGCCCGCACCTTGCATGGCAGGTGCAGGGGCAGCCGCCGCCAATTTACGGCGCATAAACCAGCCGACCAACAGCATAACCGCGACACCAATCAGCAGCACCGTGAGGATATTACCCATTGCACCGCCCAAGCCCAGCGAGCTAGCCAGCCATGCCAGACCCAAGCCTGCTGCCAAGCCACCCAGCATTGCGCCCCACGGTTTAGGAGCGGCTGGAGCGGGCGCAGCGGGGGTATTGGGCGCAGCAGCCGGAGGCGTATTTTGCTTTTGCGTGACGTTGGAGGATTGCTGTCCTACCGATTTACCGCCACCCAAGCGTTTGGCCTCGGCATTGCTGCTCACGCCAAACATCAACACCATCAACGTGGTGATTAAAACCAATAAAGTTTTGAGATTCATAGTCGTTAGTCTCCAAAGAGTCTCTTAAAAAAGCCGCGCAATTTTTTGCGTCAGCACTTGATTCCAACATGAAGTGCCACTACCCCGCCCGTCATGTTGTGATAGTCCACATGACCAAAACCCCCTTTGTGCATGAGGGATTTGAGTTCTTCTTGCGATGGGTGCATACGAATCGACTCCGCTAAATAACGATAACTGGAATCATCACCCGCTACGATTTTTCCTAAACGGGGCAGCACTTGGAAGGAATACCAATCGTAAGCCTTTTCTAACGGTGCGGCCACTTTAGAAAACTCCAGCACCAGCAGCTTGCCCCCGGGTTGCAACACACGGTTCATTTCTGCCAATGCCACATCTTTATGTGTCATATTACGCAGCCCAAAAGCGACGCTGACCACATTGAAATAGTTATCGGGGAAGGGTAATTTTTCGGCATCGCACACCAGCGTTGGCAGGGCAATTCCTTTGTCCAGCAGGCGATTGCGTCCGGTGCTTAACATGGCTTCGTTAATATCGGTGTGTACCACCATCCCGCTTTTACCCACCTTTTTAGAAAACGCCAAGGCCAAATCGCCCGTACCGCCGGCAATGTCCAAGGCTTTATCGCCTTCGCGCAGATTAGCGACCATCACGGTATACGCTTTCCATGCACGGTGCATTCCACCGGACATCAAATCGTTCATGATGTCGTATTTGGAAGCGACCGAATCAAACACACCACGCACACGCCGCGCTTTTTCTGATTCGGGAACGGATTGGAAGCCAAAATGGGTGCTTGTCATAGGGTTAGTCTTTCGTTAAACAGGGAGTTATCAACGATGTTACCGAACTTTAGCGGCTTGGAAAGGCGGGTGCGCTAAAATCCGCCGCGTGAACCCCCTTTACAAGGCATACGCCAAGACTGCGATGATGCACGAACTTGGTTTACTGAAAACTCTTTTTGGGCAGTGAAAAAACCATGACCGCATTATTAAAAGATAACACCATCAGCGTAGAAGAGTATTTGCAAGGCGAATTAATTGCTGAAATCAAGCATGAATACCTAGACGGCTATATTTATGCAATGGCAGGCGCAAGCACGAATCATGTGCGCATTACCAGTAATTTGGTTAGCGAACTCGGGCAGCATTTGAAAAATATGCCGTGCGATGTGTTATCTTCTGATTTCAAAGTGAATGTTAATAATCGTAAATTCTTTTACCCCGATGTCGTGGTTATTTGCGATAAAAATGATCAAAGTGATAAAAATAATGAATCCCTTCATGGGAATGATTTTTTTACGCAAAACCCACTGTTAATTGTGGAAGTGCTATCGAGTTCCACCCAGCGTGCTGATCGCACACTCAAACGGCTGGCATATCAATCGCTGCCCAGTTTGCAAGAATACGTCCTGATTGAACAAGATTTTGTGGATGTGGAAATATCACGCCGTTCGGCGAATTGGGATTCGCATCACTATTTTCTGGGCGATGCTGTGCGTTTTGAATCCTTGGATTTAATTTTGCCAGTCACTGAAATTTATCGCCGCGTGGATAACGAAGAGCTGCGTGAATTTTGGCAAGCCCGAATTTGACGGGGCCAGCCGCCCCTTGCGGCTGACTGCGTACCTCGCCCCGCGCATCTTTTATCCCCAATATCTTCCCAATCGAGACTGGCTATGACCGAAAAAATGGATTACCGCAGCACCTTAAACCTGCCCGATACCCCCTTCCCCATGCGTGGCGATCTGCCCAAGCGCGAAGGTGCGTGGGCGAAAGGCTGGAATGATTCCGGCTTGTACCAAAAATTGCGCACTGCCCGTGCGGGCGCACCGCTGTTTGTGTTGCACGATGGCCCACCCTATGCCAACGGCAAATTGCACATCGGACACGCGCTGAATAAAGTCCTCAAGGACATGATTGTGAAAAGCAAGCAGTTAGCGGGCTTTGATGCGCAATACATTCCGGGCTGGGATTGTCACGGGTTGCCGATTGAAAACGCCATCGAAAAACTGCATGGGCGCAATCTGCACCGCGATGATATGCAGGCAAAAAGCCGCGCCTTCGCGACCGAGCAAATCAACCAGCAGCGCGAAGATTTCAAACGTCTGGGTGTGTTGGGCGATTGGGAACGTCCCTACAAAACCATGAACCCCGCCAATGAAGCCGGACAAATCCGCGCCTTCAAACGGGTGATTGAACGCGGTTTTGTGTATCGCGGGTTGAAACCGGTTTACTGGTGTTTCGATTGCGGCTCTTCGTTAGCCGAATTTGAAATCGAATACGCCGATAAGAAAAGCGATACGTTGGATGTGGCGTTTGAATCGAACGATTCCGCCTCCCTCGCTGCTGCGTTTGGTTTACCAGCTTTGGGCAAAAAAGCCTTCGCCGTGATTTGGACAACCACCGCGTGGACGATTCCCGCGAATCAAGCCCTGAACGCGCATCCTGAATTGGAATACGCACTGGTCGATACGCCGCGCGGTGTGTTGCTGCTGGGCGCTTCCTTGGTCGAAAAGTGTTTGGAGCGTTACAAGCTCGAAGGCACGGTTCTCGCCACCGCCAAGGGCGAAGCGTTGCGCGGACAAGTTTTCCGCCACCCGCTGCACGGTGTCGATACCGCCGAGGGGGAATACAGTTACCACCGCCTCGCGCCCCTGTACCTCGCCGATTACGTGAGCGATGGCGATGGTACGGGCATCGTTCACTCTGCGCCAGCGTATGGTTTGGACGACTTTAATTCTTGCGTCGCACACGGTTTGAAATACGACGAGATTTTGAATCCCGTGCAAGGCAACGGCACGTACACCGAAGAACTGCCGCTGTTTGGCGGCTTGAATATCTGGAAAGCCTGCCCGCGCATCATCGAAGTGCTGGGGCAAAGTGACCGCCTCATGGCGACCACGCCCATCGTCCACAGCTACCCGCATTGCTGGCGGCATAAAACGCCCGTAATTTACCGCGCGGCGGCGCAATGGTTTGTGCGGATGGACGCGGGTGAAGGCGTGTTCACGAAAGACAAAGCGCCAAAAACGCTTCGCCAGCTTGCATTGGATGCTATCGAAATGACAGCGTTCTACCCTGAAAACGGTAAAGCGCGTCTGCGGGATATGATCGCCAATCGCCCCGATTGGTGCATCAGCCGCCAACGGAATTGGGGCGTTCCCGTGCCGTTTTTCTTGCACAAAGATTCGGGCGAATTGCATCCGCGCACGATGGAAATTCTGGATCAAGCCGCTGACATCGTCGAAAAAGGCGGTATCGAAGCGTGGAGCCGCGTCACGGTTGAAGACATTTTGGGCGCTGAAGACGCGCCGCACTACACGAAAAGCACCGATATTTTGGAAGTGTGGTTCGATTCCGGCTCCACCTTCTGGCACGTTTTGCGCGGTAGCCACAAGGATGCTTACACGGTCGCGCCGTTCCACCAAAGCGCCGATAACTCTGCCCCCGAAGCCGATTTGTATTTGGAAGGGCATGACCAGCATCGCGGCTGGTTCCATTCGTCGCTGCTGCTGGGTTGCGCGTTGTTCGACCGTGCGCCGTATCGCGGTTTATTGACGCACGGTTTTGCCACCGATGGACACGGGCGCAAGATGAGCAAATCGCTCGGCAACACCGTTGAGCCGCAAACCGTGAGCAACAAAATGGGCGCGGAAATTGTGCGTTTGTGGGTGGCTTCAACCGATTATTCGGGCGATTTGAATATCGACGACAAAATCCTCGCCCGTGTGGTGGATACCTATCGCCGCGTGCGCAATACTTTGAAATTCTTGCTCGCCAATATCAGCGATTTTGATTATTCAAAGGATGCCGTAGCGCCCGAAAATATGCTTGAAATTGACCGCTACGCATTAAGCCGTGTGGCACAGTTGCAAAAAGATATTTTGGCGCATTACCAAATCTACGAATTTCACCCCGCTGTGCATAAATTGCAGGTGTATTGCAGCGAGGATTTGGGCGCGTTTTATTTGGATATTCTCAAAGACCGCCTGTATACGACCAAAGCCAACTCATTGGAACGCCGTTCCGCCCAAACCGCGCTCTGGACGATTACGCACGCCATGCTGCGCTGGATGGCTCCGTTTCTTTCATTCACCGCCGAGGAAGCGTGGGGAATTGTTGGAACGAGCGAATCGATCTTTATGGATGCCTACGTGGATTTAACCGCCCCTGATGAAACGCTATTGGCAAAATGGGCGCGTATTCGCAGCGTGCGTGAGGCGGTGAACAAGGAAATCGAAACGCTACGGGCTGCGGGACAAATCGGCGCTTCGTTGCAAGCCGAAGTTCGCATCACATTGCCATCGGAAGATTACGCCGCGCTCTCCGGTTGCGGTATGGATGCGAAATTCGTTTTCATCGTTTCTGCGATTCAATTAGTGGCTGGGGACGCGCTCGCTATCAGCGTTGCCGCCACCAATGGCACAAAATGCGAACGCTGCTGGCATTACACGCACGACATCGGTAGCAACGAAAAGCATCCCACCCTGTGCGGACGCTGCGCGAGCAATTTGGAATGAAGAAGCACTCCATCGCCCCGTGGCTGGGGTTGTCGCTGGTGTTGATTGTGATCGACCAGATCACCAAAGTGTGGATTGTGAACCACTACCAGCTCGGCGACAGCACTCCCATCACGGCGTTTTTCAACATCGTGCGGGCGCATAACACGGGGGCGGCGTTCTCATTTTTGGCGGACGCGGGCGGCTGGCAACGCTGGTTCTTTATGGGGCTGGGCTTGGTGGCTTCTAGCGTGATGATTTGGATGCTCAAACAACACACCGCGCAGCGCCTGTTTGCCTTTGCGCTGGCGTGTTTGCTGGGCGGTGCTATCGGCAATGTGATCGACCGCGTGGCGTATGGCTACGTGGTGGATTTTTTGGATTTTCACTGGAATTTTCTCGAACCCCTGTTTTATCGCGGGCATTTTCCGGCATTCAACGTGGCGGATATGGCGATTAGCATCGGCGCGATCTGCTTGCTAATCGAAGAATTTCGCCCCAAAAAATCACCTGCCTAACGCCGCCGCAGCAGATGGATGAATTCATCGCCCGCCTGCGTTTGCACCAACAGCGCGTGACCGGTTTGTGAACAAAAAGCCTTGAAATCGCGCACCGAGCCTGCATCGGTTGCGATCACTTTTAATATCTGCCCCGATTCCATCCCCGCCAATGCTTTCTTGGCGCGGAGAATCGGCAAGGGGCAATTCATGCCGCGTGCATTGACTTCTTGATCGCAGGGCGTGTTATCTGCATCGCTCATGCGGGGAAAACTCCGGTCGAAAGATAACGGTCTCCTCGGTCGCACACCACAAAGGCGATGGTGGCATTCGATTCCCGTGCCGCAATCTGCTGTGCCACCCAACACGCTCCGGCGGCGGAGATTCCGGCAAAGATACCTTCCTCGCACGCCAAACGGCGGCACATGGTTTCGGCATCGTCTTGGCTGACGTACACCAGCTCGTCCACATTGGCGGGGTTGTAGATTTTGGGCAGGTATTCTTGCGGCCATTTGCGAATCCCCGGAATACGCGAGCCTTCCGAGGGTTGCGCCCCGATGATCCGAATGGCGGGATTTTTCTCTTTCAAGAATTGCGAAACGCCCGTAATCGTTCCGGTCGTTCCCATCGCGCTGACAAAGTGCGTGATGCGGCCTTGGGTTTGCTCCCAGATTTCGGGGCCAGTGGTTTCGTAGTGAATGCGCGGGTTGTCGGCATTGGCGAACTGGTCGAGCATCAAGCCTTTGCCTTCGCGCTGCATGGTTTCCGCGAGGTCGCGGGCGTATTCCATGCCGCCGCTTTTGGGCGTGAGGATCAATTCAGCACCGTAGGCCTTCATGGTTTGCACGCGCTCAATCGACAAATCTTCCGGCATGATAAGCACCATGCGGTAACCCAAAATTGCCGCCGCCATCGCCAACGCAATGCCCGTGTTGCCGGAGGTGGCTTCAATCAGCGTATCGCCTTGTTGGATTTGCCCGCGCTCTTGCGCACGGCGAATCATGGAAAGTGCCGGACGATCTTTCACCGAACCAGCCGGATTATTGCCTTCCAGCTTACCCAGCACGACGGTGTTGCGGGTGGCGTTTTCTTGCGCTTGAATGCGTTGCAAGGCGACTAAGGGCGTGTTGCCGATGGTGTCTTCGATGGTGGGGTAACTTTTTGTCATCTTTTTTCTTCCAAAACCCACGAATATGCCATAAGTGGAAAGAGTGGGTAAGAATATGCGCTATAATTCGTTCACTTTATTAAATGCGTCGCCCGGGTGGTGGAATTGGTAGACGCACTGGACTCAAAATCCAGCGCCGCGAGGCGTGCCGGTTCGATTCCGGCCCCGGGCACCATAGCATTAGAAACCACAGTATTTTACGATACTGTGGTTTTTTTTCGCCTGTGCTTTT
>CALMCD010000363.1 GCA_937863075.1 uncultured Rhodoferax sp.
AAGGATTTTCACTGTGCCCCACTCTATTGGCAAACATACCCAAGCCGCCAAAATCGAACAACATTTGCTCAATACCGTAGGCGTGGCCTCGGAAGACGCATCACGCACCGATTTGTTGCAAGCCATTTCGCTATTGGCGCGTGAACAGCTATCGCAACGCTGGGTCGAAACACAAGCCAAAGAACGCGCCCACCATGCCCGCCGTGTGGCTTATTTGTCGATGGAATTTTTGATGGGGCGCACGCTCTCCAACGCCCTTGCTGCCCTCAACCTGACGGGCGGTGCGGCACAAGGTTTATCGTTGCACGCCGAAACGCTGGAAGATATTGCCGCGCAAGAACCCGATGCCGCCTTGGGCAATGGGGGGCTGGGACGTTTGGCGGCGTGTTTCTTGGATTCGATGGCGACTTTAGGATTGCCTTCATTTGGCTACGGCATTCGTTACGAGTACGGTATGTTCGCGCAAGGGATTCAAGATGGTGCGCAGGTCGAATACCCCGATACGTGGTTAGAAGACGGCACGCCGTGGGAATTTCCACGCCCCGATATTGCCTACCCCGTGCGCTTTGGCGGCTGGGTGGAAAATGTCAACGGTAAAAGTACGTGGCATCCGGGCGGAACGGTGGTCGCCAAAGCCTACGATATGGTGATTCCGGGGCATGGCACGCGCCACGTCAGCACGCTGCGGCTGTGGAAAGCGGTCGCCCCTGCGCATTTGGATTTGAACGTGTTCAATACCGGCGATTACGCCCGTGCCGCGAATCTGAAAAACGAATTTGAAAATATCTCGTGGGTGCTATACCCCAACGACAGCACGCCCGCCGGACGCGAATTGCGCTTGAAGCAAGAATACTTTTTTGCCTCGGCTTCGATTCAAGATTTGCTCCAACGCCACCTCGCGGAACACCCCAGTTTGGACAATCTGGCGGATAAAGTTGCCATCCACCTGAACGACACGCACCCCGCCATCGGCGTGGCAGAACTCATGCGCTTGCTGTGCGATGTCTACCACATGGAATGGAATACGGCGTGGGCGATGTGCGGCAAAATTTTCTCCTACACCAACCACACCCTGATGCCGGAGGCGCTGGAAACGTGGCCTGTGGGCTTGATTCAGCACGTTTTGCCACGCCACATGGAAATTATTTTCCGCATCAACAAAGAATTTTTGGATATTGCCGCCGCCCACCGTCCCAACGATATGGGATTTTTGCAACGCCTTTCCCTCATCGACGAAAACGGCGAACGGCGTGTGCGCATGGCGAATTTATCGGTAGTCGGCAGCCATACGGTGAATGGCGTATCGGCACTGCATTCCGATTTGCTGGTGCAAACCATTTTTGCCGATTTTGCCGATTTATGGCCGCAGCGATTCACCAATATGACCAACGGCGTAACCCCCCGCCGCTGGTTGGCGCAGGCGAATCCGCAACTGGCAAGTTTGCTGGATACCACCTTGGGCAAACGCTGGCGGCTTGATCTTGACCAGCTTCGCGCATTGAATGAGCATAAAACCGACCCCGCTTTCCGCCAAAAATTCCGCGAAATCAAACGCGCGAATAAAGCACGGTTGGCAACGCATATTGAAAAAACCACGGGTATTATGGTGAACCCCGATAGTTTATTTGACGTGCAAGTAAAACGCATTCACGAATACAAACGCCAATTATTGAACGTGCTGCATGTTGTCACGCGCTATTTGGATATTATTGAAAACCCGAATGCCGATTGGATTCCCCGCACCGTGATTTTTGCGGGCAAAGCAGCATCCAGTTACCACACCGCAAAATCCGTGATTCGTTTGATTCATGATGTGGGTACTATTATTAACCACGATCCCCGTATCGGCGATAAACTGAAAGTGGTTTTTGTGCCGAATTATGGCGTATCGGTCGCTGAAATTATTATGCCCGGTGCGGATTTATCCGAACAAATTTCGACCGCCGGCACGGAAGCATCGGGTACGGGTAATATGAAATTGGCATTGAATGGCGCTTTAACCATTGGCACGGATGATGGCGCGAATATCGAAATTCGGCAAGCGGTGGGTGATGATAATATCTTTATCTTCGGCCTCAAAACCCCGCAAGTTTTAGCACTGCGCCAAAGTGGTTATAGCCCACTGCGTTATTTTGAACAAAATCCCAAACTCCGCGCAGTGATTAACGCGATTGGCGAAGGCATGTTTTCGCCCAACGAACGCCACCGCTATCGGACGCTGATGGATTCGCTCTTGGTCGGCGGCGATCATTACCTGCTGCTGGCGGATTACGAATCGTACATCAACACCCAGTTGCAAGTGGACGATTTGTACCGGAAGCCCTTGCAGTGGGCAGAGTGTGCTATCACAAACGTAGCAGGCATGGG
>CALMCD010000364.1 GCA_937863075.1 uncultured Rhodoferax sp.
TTTGGCAGAGTTACTGGCGGGTGTTGAATTACTCCCTGCGGGTCGCCGTAAAAATTTGTTGAAGCAATCCCTTGTGAGCCAAGTTCAAATTCTCTTTGCAGGACGAATTTTGACGTTCGATACCCATGCAGCAGAAACCTTTGCAATCACCCATGCTGCTGCACTGCAACACGGCAATACCATTGGTTTTCCTGATTGCGCGATAGCCGCTATTGCCCGCACACATGGTTTTGCTGTAGCAACGCGCAATACACGCGATTTTCACGGCACAGGAATCACCGTCATCAACCCTTGGGATCACCCCGCCGCCTTAATAAACCCCAACGCTGGATGAAAACGCCAGCCGTTGGTGCTTTCCGGCAAGCTCACCGTTCCAAATCGCTCGGCACATTGCGCTAATGGCATATCCAAATCTTCAGCGAGTTGGGTTAAGGCTTCGATGTAATCCGTTGCACCCCATACGCTGATATGAGAAGTTTGGGGTAAATCTACACGTCGATTTTTCTCGTCTTCCACCAGCACAAAAGTGGTTTGTCCCCGTTTGTTTTTCTCTTTGAGCAAGAGAAATAAAGCGTAATCATCACCGTCTTCATTCGGGCGTAAAACCAAATCGACACGCTTTATTTCATCTTTACGGAATGGTTGTAGTTTGGGCAAAATACCCGTGAGCAAAGCACCCTGAACCGATTCCGTCCACCAGCGTGCGGCTTTTTTCTTGGTCTCTTTCATTCGGGCGTGTTCTAAATCCACCAAAAATTGACGAGGCTTCAAATCGGGTTCTGGTTTTGCGAGGATGCGGGGGCGGGAATCAATGCGTTCCAAATTCTCTTTTTTTACCAATTGACGTAAATCGTGTGTTTCCAATAAAAAATATTTATTTTCAAACCCCGGTCTTAAAAACACCGGTTCTTGATTGTTTTGACTATTATTAAAACTAAAAGATTTCCAATTCCGATTAAAAACCGCGATATTGGGTTTTTCCAACGCATACGATTCCCTGCGATGCCGCCGCACCCGCCCTGCCAATTGAATCAAGGAACGCATCGAAGACGGTTCAACCAACGCCCAGTCGTAATCATGGTCGCGCCCGACTTCGGTCACGGGTGAACCCAGTACGATAAAAATATGCCCCTCCCGTTCAGGGTAGCCATTGATTGAATCTATTTTTTGCCGTATTTCGGGTAAATCAAAAACTGCTTCGGGTTGGCGGCGATTCAGGGTTTGGTCTAAACGATATTCAATCGCCGAACGAATGCACAAAGGAAACTGCGCGTGGTACACGCATAAATGCACCTGCACCCCTTTTTCTTCCCATCCAGTGTGCGCGAATAACGCCAATGCCACGCGAAACAGCGGGTCGATATTCGCCATCCGCACCAATCCAAAGCTCACTTTTTTACCGCTATGCGGGTCAATGCTGTGGTGAAAGTTATGGAGTCCACAGACGTTTTTGACAACAGCATCGGCAAATTCTTTCGCCATACCGTCTTTGTCTTTGGATTTGCTTTTCAAATCAAGCGGAACAAGCCCCGCTTTGCGACGCACATCCGCCTTACCGAGCTGTGCTGCCCGCTGGGTTACAAACTGGTGGTGTTCTTGGGCAAAGGATTCGGCATTGGCGCAATCGGCATGGCGCACGGCGAACTCATCCACCCATGCGCAACAAATCGGGCTGGATGTTTCGCTGGGACGTGGTAGTGATGATCTGCCAACATCAAGCACAACCGCGCTACGTGCATCACATAAGGATTCTCGAAACAATCTTCAGGTTGGGGAATAGCCGATTGCAAACGCTGTGCAATACGGGCAACACGTTTTCGCCATGCCGGGTCGGTTACGGGCAAACCGTGTGCAAACTCCCAATACCCACGGCTATCGTTATCGTGACGGCGGTATTCGTGACGGTATTTATTTTTCCCTTCCAATAATCCCCGTAGACGCATTTGAAATGCGGTACTGGCTTTGCCCAGATCGTGCAGCAAGGCGGATAGGCTGGTGAGTAAATGAATCATCTCACCCGTATGCCAATTATTTTCGTCTTGGGTACGCAAAATATCGCGCTGGGTGGTGTTAGTGGGAACGGCTCCGGTTTCGCTGAATTGGCGTGGTCGCCCACAATCCAAAGCAATTCGCTGTGATCCAAACCGCGTATCCATCAGGAGAATGTTCATCAAGAATCACTACCCACAAAAATCCAACCAATGAAAATGAACTTCAACCAAGTTTTATTGGTTTTATTCATCGAACATTGTATGAAATACTAGGGAATAAGCTAGAAGCCACGTCATTTTTAGCAGATGGGATAATGTGCGGGATGAAACACTTTAACAACGCTGGCCCCTG
>CALMCD010000365.1 GCA_937863075.1 uncultured Rhodoferax sp.
GCTTTTTATTAAGGCGATGATGAAAGCGGAGGTTTTAAGGAATCTCCGCTTTATTTATTGAATATGGCTGTAGCGCTTGCTGGGCGTGCAGTGGATGCTATGAAAATGATATTTATTTTTATCTTTAACTACCAAAAAGCAAAAGCGGATTAACAAAAACCACTTCTATTCGTCCATTCACGACGGTGACAGAACGAAGTGCATATTGTGCGATGTCGCCGTATTTGGGGTGTGATTGCACTGAATATAAAGGAACCGCGCCAAAAATTGCCGCCGCTACTTTCGGGCCTCGTACTTTGACCACTTCATCAAAATCTGGTGCATTACCAGTCATAGTGAATTCGGTTACCTGCACATTTTGTAAATAAAATTTACCAGAAGATTTCTCGTAATACGGTTGCCCTTTAAGTTTCATCGTGCCCGGCATCGTTCTTTTACCCAGTTTAGCGATAAACTCGGTTTCAATCCCAATTAAATCTGAACCAGATTGCAGATAGATACGCGGATTATGCAACTCGATACATGAGTTAAATAAACATTTTGAAACGGGAAATTGGGGTGAAAGCTGGGCCTGCACTTCATCTTGCGTAAAACTTAACTTTACTTCAGGCGAATTTTGGATAAAGAACCAGCCTGCCAACGTAATGGCAATAATAGTAGATAGAATAATAAGGATGCGATTCATTAGCTGTAATACCTATCAATAATTTTATCTACTTTAAATTCGCTACACCCCATGCCTGTTGATAAACAATGGTGTCATTTTCTGCAATGGCAACCACACCATTAAACTGTTTTTTGCGATAGTAATTTTCAAACTTTTCGGCAAATGCTTTTTCGATGTTCATGGTGTGGTGGCCTTCAATGCGTCGATTAGTCGTTATCCCGCCATGCGGGTTCGCAATGCCGGAACGCGCGCGGGGATGCGGGTTTTGACTTGGTGTTCGCGGGATTCCAAACGGCAGTGCTTGGAATGTTCGGGGTCGCGCTCTTTCAGGACTTCTATTTCGCGCAGGTTGGTCATCACACGGCACACGGTTTCGGGCGCGGCGTTGATGATGGTCGCCATATC
>CALMCD010000366.1 GCA_937863075.1 uncultured Rhodoferax sp.
CCATAATCAACGCATCTAGCATCTCGCGGCAAATCTTGTCAAACCCAATGCTGTTGAGCATTTCGCGGGTCATTTCAAGGGATTTTTCGTGCTCATGCCCTATTCCGGTAACCGTCCAAGGGTACGAAATCAAGGTTTTGTACCGTTTTTGTAGGCACGAAAAAACCTTACCGTCACGTTTCAAATCGGCGCAAATTGCCATCGACTGCTGTATCCCACTGCCGCGCTCAAGCAAGAGCGGGTCGTTGGTTTGCAGCACGCCCATATAGTTGATTTCATACGGGTCAAGTCGGCGCGGGCTGGTCTCGACAAACAGTTGCTGGCTATCGGGTTTCATAGTCATGCGTACCCCCGCATATCAAGTGTGCTTCGCCGACCGCTTGCCCAAAATTCAATCGGCGCGGTGGGTTGGCTGGCGGCATTGAGTGCCAGCGCCAACGCCCAAAAGTGATCGGAGTGACCATCGGCAGTGCGCTCGGCGGTAAAGCGGATGGTTCCACCCGTGGAGACTTGCTTGGTCACCGCGCGAAGGTCTGCACGTATTTTTGGGTCGAATGGGATGCGCACTTTGCGGTCTTCCATCAACCCGCGTACCGGCCATGCCAGTTGTTCCTTTGCCTTTGCGGTAAACGTGATGCACTCGATTTTGTGCGTGCCGAATGTATCTTGCGCATCATCGCCCCAACCGATACCCAGCCCCGTGTAATCCAAACACACGCGGGCGCACTTGGCAAACCACGGATAGATGATTGCCTCTTGGTCGCTTTTTCGCATACCTTTCATAGCTTCGACGTGGCGGGTATAAAACACGTCACCGAGCTTTTCAACTACCCACAAAACCGTCAAATCGTTTTTGCGCCCAATGTCTAATCCGGCGTACAGCGTTCCAGTCCCTACTTTTTTCCAATCGCTGCTATCTTTTTGGTATTCGGATGAAGCAATGAGGTTGTAGTCCAAGAAAGCAGAATCATCATCGACCGGATTGCACATATACTCCTGTTGGAACGATTCTTCGTCAGCACATCCCGCCCGAATGAAATCAAAGTAGGCAGCTTCATCCATCGCCTGCCGTTCATCGTCCTGCGGCAACATCTTTTGCAGCGTGTGCAAAAAGCCTTGGTCGAGTGCGTCTTGCAGGGTTACGCGGTGCAGGCTCAATTTTTTCGGGTTGCCGTTTTCACGCGCCTCTCGAATAAGCCCATTGAAAAAGTTATTACTGCCACGGTGGGTGCTAATCAATTCCATCGACCCTCCCCAAGTGATACCGGGGTAAGCGATTGACCACAGCTTGCGCGGGTCTGGGTGCAAAGCGAACTCATCCAGCACGCGCCCACCACGCTTACCCGCTTGTGCATCGGGGTTGGAACTCATGCTGTGAATGCGTTTGCCGGATGCCAATTCGATGGTGTACGCGGTGATTCGCGCTTTATCGTCAATCACGATCTCACCCAAATCCTTAGCGGCAATTTCCATGATTCCTGCCCACATTTTGCAGTCCTCAATAAAGAGGCGTGCTTGTAAATCATCACGACTACTCACCCATTGGTCATTGTGTGCGCCTTTACCAGCAGTGCGTTCAACCGCTGCAAAGGCAGTTGACCAGCTCCATCCAACTTGTCGCGACTTTTCCGCCAGTTTCAGGCGGCTGGTGTCTTTAATCCATTCCGATTGGTAGGGCAAAAATATGCCATCCGCATTCTTTGGTTTGACTTTGGCTTTGAGGGTTCGTGTTGCCATCATGCAATCCCCAGCGCTTCACGAATGGCGCGTTTGGCTTCGTCGGTCACACCGCCTTTGTTGCCCATTGCTTTGAGCTTTGCGTCTTGCTCTTGCAAAAGTTGTTTGCGGGCATATTCAGCCACTGCGTGGCGTTCTCTCAAGTTCAAGCTGCGTGCTTCTTGAACGGTTTTCGCGGCGCGTGCCAAGTCAAGCACATCGCCAATTTCCATCGACTCCCCGCCATCAGTTCGTTCGAGCGCGTCGAAGGCGCAACGATTCGCCAAAGTGGTGACGGATTGCGCCAACAACGCACCCGCTTTGCTGTCAAAGTTCTCCCCCAATTCGCCCACCAATGCTTCCGCAGCCACAGCGATTTCGCGCTCACGGGCTACGATCGTTTTGATGCTTGCGCTGTACCGATGCAGCGAGCTTTTTGATGGGATTTCACCCGCTCCCGCCTGTTCAGGGAACTCGGTTTGCAGCGTGGATACCAGCCCTTCTAACGTCAAACGGTTCTCCCGCAGCAACTGCTGGATGCGTTTCTTGACGGGTTCGGGCAAGCGCTCGATGGAGGATTTCCCACCCATTACGCGCCCCGCATATAAGCGATTCCGTCTACTTTTGCGAGACCGTTGGCAACGTCTTCGCCGCGTTCTGTGATGCTCACAATAAGTACGGATTCAACCTCTTCGACTTCCAATAAGCCTTGCTGTTCCAGCCAGCGGATTTCAGATTTTGCTTGGTCTTTTGTGTTGGGGTAACCCGCTCCATTGAGCTGCATGGACAGCACGGAGCTGTTGGTGTTGCGTGGTGTTCCGTTCACCAATCGCAGCATCACAAAGCGCATCATCTCGCGCAAAACTTGTTGTTCTTTTTTAGCCATTCTTCAGTTCCCCCATTGCTTTGCGCACAATCATTTCATTGGTGGTTTTGATGCCGTCTAGCGTTCCCATAATGTGGGCGTTGCCTGTTGCCAGCACGTTCAATCGTTCATAGATTTGCTTCAAATCATCATGGGTTGGTGCATTGCGATTACGCTCTTCAATTCGAGACAAGCGGTCAGCGTGTTCAATCAGACTTTTCTTAATTTCGCCTTGATCATGCAAATACAACTTGACCAATGCGAAAAGCCCGGTGAACGCTGCAAACACCAATGAGATGATTTGTCCGGTAGTCACTTATCAACCCCTTCGTGCCACGTAATCAGGGCATCCAAACGGATACGGCATTCGTAATACAGGGCATCCATATCCAGCACCCACAGCGCTACTGCTCGGTCGGTGACGATGAGGCTGACATCGGGGGGATAGGGCGTAACGGGGGCATTGCCGTTGCCTTCATCGGCGGTGGCGGTAGCATCGGCTTCAGGAGCGACGATGGGGGCTTCGGGCAATTCCACGGTGCTGGGGGCGGCATCGTGGAGCAGCCGGACAGTGTCCACATTGAGGCAAGCAGCACCAGTTGTTGATTTGGCAATAGCATCTTTTTTCTCCAAACGGTTTTTTTCGTTTTCCTGAACTTCAGCAAGTAACCCTGCTTCAATTCGGTTTGCATGCGCTTCGGCAACCGCCATGTTTTTGGCGTGTTCGGTTTGCACCTCTTGCAGCTCTAGTGCATAGCGTTCATAGCTGGTGCGTTCGCCCTCCAGAAACGAGGAGATGCACAGCAGGCAGGTAATGATGATGTAAAACAGGATGTTCATTGCGCGTCCTCAGAAGCGGTGCTGGCTGGTTTCGATGGTGGTTTAGCGGGCTTCAAAAGTCCCAAATTGGTACTTTCAGCCTCTTGGTTAGAGAGGCACTGCATGAGCAACTCTTGGCGGCGCTTCCACAATCCGCCGCATTTCTTGGATGTGCGGCAATCCTCTTTTCCAGCGCGGTAAAAGAGCAAGATGCCTGCGCAAGCACCGTAGTAATCACCACGGTTCAGTCGGGTCACGATGGTGGATTTGCAAAAAGCATCGCTGCCAATGTTGTAGGCGAGGTTCACGTAGGCATCGTATTCGGCTTGGTACAACGGCTTTTTGATGCACGCTTTTATTTCCGATTCGTAAAAATTAACGGTTTTGTTTAGCCGCTTTAAACATTCTTGCGGTGAGTACGCATCACCCATCTTCACGCTGCCCGTCTCGCCGTAGCAAACAGTCGGCACTTTCTCACCTTTAACCGGATCAGGGTACGCAGTGGGCGAAAAGCCTTCACTCAAAGCAATACCGACCAAGCCTACGGCTGACAGCGATAACAAAGTGGGGAGTAAGCGGATTTGTTCCATGCCCCGTACTGTGCCTGTGCAGGGTTTTGCGGTCGACTGAATCTACTTTGATACTTTTTTAAGCGGTATGCCGATTAGACGATTGAACGTTGTAGGGTGGTGTACAACAACCGGAGTCACAATGACCCAAATCAAAAGCCCGCTGGCATGGCTCGGTGGTAAAAGCCGCTTAGCAAACCAAATTATCGACCGTATTCCAGCACACACCACCTACGTGGAGGTCTTTGCAGGAGCAGCATGGGTGCTGTTCAAGAAGCCGGAGAGCAAGGTCGAAATCATCAACGACATCAACCGCGATTTGGTGACCCTTTATCGGTGTGTCAAGCACCACCTGCCTGCACTGATTGAGCAATTCAAGTGGCTGCTGGTGGCGCGGGAAGAGTTTGAGCGGTTCATCAAAACACCCCCTGAAACCCTGACCGACATTCAACGTGCCGCGCGTTTTTACTACATCTCCAAATCCTCGTTTGGCGCACGTCTTACTAATCCATCGTGGGGCGTGGCGACCACCACGCACCCCCGACTTAACCTGCTTCGCATTGAGGAGGATTTGAGCCAAGCGCACCTGCGGCTTTCCCGCACGCACATCGAGTGCAAACCGTATGCAGAGGTGATTACGCGCTTCGACAAACCCGATACGTTTTTCTACATCGACCCGCCGTACTGGGACTGCGAAGGCGATTATGGCAAGGGTATTTTCAGCAAACAGGACTTTGGCACGCTGGCGGGTTTGTTGGACAAAGTGCAGGGCAAGTTCATTATGTCGCTCA
>CALMCD010000367.1 GCA_937863075.1 uncultured Rhodoferax sp.
AGCCAAAGCGCACTATGGGGCAATGTCTTGGTATTTCTGGCGGTATTGTGTGAAGCATCGTATGCCGTGATTGGCAAAAAACTGACGGGGAGCGTATCGCCCAAACGCATTACCGCGCTCATCAATTTGTGGGGGTTTGTGTTGATGACTCCGCTGGGCGTTTATGCCGCGTGGCACTTTGATTTTTTCGCCCTCACACCCGCTACGGTAGGCTTGATGTTGTTCTACGCGATGGCTGCCAGTGTCTGGAGCGTCTGGCTGTGGATGACGGGTTTGCAAGGCGTTCCGGCATCCCGCGCGGGCGTGTTTACGGTGATGCTCCCCATCGCGGCGGCGGCGGTGGGTGTGCTGGTACTGGGAGAGCCATTTAACGCCCTGCAAGCGATCGCGTTTGCGATTGCGTTAGCGGGCGTGGTGTTGGCGACTACTGCGCCGAATCCGGCGAATCGTCCTGCAAATTCTTCGCCGCAATGACGATACCATCTTCATCGGCATACAACCAATCACCCGGGCGTACCCACACGCCTTGAATCTGCACCGCGACATTGGATTGACCTTCTTTGCGCTTCTCGGTAGGCAAGGGCATGGGGGCAAGGGCGCGAATGCCGACAGCGTGGGTGGCTAACTCAGCGGTATCACGCACGCAGCCATCAATCACCACACCCGCCCAGCCGTTTTTAGCCGCCGCCGCACCCAGATTACCGCCCAGCAAGGCACGGCGCAACGAGCCACCGCCATCCACCACCAGCACTTTGCCGTTTCCAGCCGAATCCACCGCCGCTTTCACCAGCGTGTTGTCTTCAAAGCATTTGACGGTTTCGACCTGACCCGAAAACTTCTTCACCGCCCCAAAATCCCGAAAAACGGGGGGTAAAACGCGGAATTCACCGCTGGAATCGTTCTTGTAAACGTCACAAAAATCACAAGTAGCAAAGTTCTTTGTCATACAGAGGGCACTCCTTTTGGTTCCTTTTAGTTGATTCACGTCATTTTCCGCTAGAAAAAACCAATTTTCTACTCTACGATGGGCTTTTCTCCAGTAGCATAAGGTCTGCCTGTGAATCGCTTGTCGTTCATAGGAGATTTGTCCAGGTAAATAGACACAAGGAAATCACGCATCATGGCAACCAAAAAAACACCTGCACCCCAAGCGGAACCCGTCGCAGCAGCACCTGCTCCTGCCCCTTCTGGATTCATGAAATCCCTCACTCCCAGCAAGGAACTGGCTGCTATCGTGGGTAAAGAGCCATTGCCACGCACGGAAGTTGTCAAAAAAATGTGGGTTTATATCAAGGCACACAATCTGCAAGACGCAGCCAACAAGCGCGTTATCAATGCCGATGAAAAACTGAAAAAAGTGTTTGGCAAAGACGAAACCGGAAAGCACTATCGTAAACAAGTCGATATGTTTGAAATGCAAAAGCTCATCAGCCCCCACCTCAAATAAGTCGCGCGACGGGTTCGCGTTTTACCGCATTCTCCAAAAAGCCGGATTTATCCGGCTTTTTTCGTTTAAGAAATCGCTCACCCCCCAAACGCCACCGGTCGCGGAATCGTATTCGCGCAGGGGGCGGATTGGGGTAGGGCTTCGGTGGGGTCGGCTTGGATGAAACGCTGCACGGTGTCGCGCACGCAGCCGATGCCCATCACGCCATGCCCCGCTGCGGGTACAACGATATGCTGGGCTTTTGCGCCCAGTGCTTTTTGCACCCGTTCACCGTGACGGGGCGGGGTTACGGGGTCTGCGCCGCCGCTCAAAATCAGCGTGGGCGATTGCGCGGGCGGGATGGTGTAGAAGGCCGAATCGACCGCGCCGCGTTCCCAAAACTGGCACACCGCGCGGTACAGCGGCTCGGGTGGCACGGTGTTGGCATTATGGGTGTGGTTGGCGGGGTTCATGTCCTCGGCACAGACAACGGAAAAGTGCATTCCCATCGCCATTTTTCCCGATTTTTTCTGCCCACCGCCCAACGCACCCGCTAACCCGACCAAGGGCGTGAAATCACCCTCTTTGGCTGCCCGCAGCGCCACAGGCAAGCCCGAAGCCAGCGCCGGAACGTACAGCGGCAAGCGCACCATTTGGCGCAAAATCGGCTCGGTGATTTCGATCTTTTCCGGCTTTCCGGTAGACGGATTTTGCACCGTCACCACCAGCGGCAAACGCTTTTGCACATCCGCCCACACCTCCTGCACCGCGTAGGCTTTGAGCAGCGATTCCAGCGCGGCTGAACCATCTTGCTGCGTACTCACGGGGAGCTGCATATCGGGTGGCGTGACTCCATCCAGCACCGCGCGGCGCACTTTGCTGGGGAACTGCCGCATATATTCCAACGCCGCCCGCGTGCCATACGACGCGCCCACCAGATTCCATTGTGATACGCCCAGATGTACGCGCACCGCCTCCATATCCTGCATGGCGATGGGGGTCGTGTAGAAGCGCAAACCGCCATTTTTGCCGTGCGGCAGTTGGCGCAAATCGTCCATGCACGCACGCAAACGCTGCACTTGCCGCGCGGTGTTGAAATTTTCTTGCAGCGGCAATTTTGACTCATCCGCACACAACAGCGGCGCAGAACGTCCCGTGCCGCGCTGGTCGATAAACACCAAATCGCGCCGATTATTCAAGCGCCC
>CALMCD010000368.1 GCA_937863075.1 uncultured Rhodoferax sp.
GCGTGGAATACGCTTATTGAATCGGTCGCCGAATCGCCCACAGCGGGAAAAAATCGTTACAGCGGACAGTTTCAAGCACTCGCAAAAACGGCGGAAGTCACGGTGCTGGCGGATATTGAAGCCAGCGACATCGACCGCACGCCCACCGGACACGATGAACTCGACCGCGTACTAGGCGGCGGCATCGTGGAAGGCGCGGTGGTGCTGATTGGTGGCGATCCGGGCATCGGCAAATCGACGCTGCTTTTGCAGGCGCTGGATTCTTTGCAGCGCAGCGGGCAAACCACGCTCTACGTGACGGGCGAGGAAAGCGGGGCACAAGTCGCGCTGCGTTCACGGCGGCTGGGGCTGCACGGCTCGCAGGTGAAGGTGTTGGCAGAAATTCAGCTCGACAAAATTCTTGCCACCATCGACCAAATCAAACCCAACGTGGCGGTAATTGATTCGATTCAAACTGTGTATTCGGATCAGCTCACCTCCGCGCCCGGGTCGGTAGCGCAGGTGCGGGAATGTGCGGCGCATTTAACGCGCTGCGCCAAATCCAGCGGCGCGGCGATTGTGCTGGTGGGGCACGTCACCAAAGAAGGTGCGCTCGCCGGCCCGCGCGTGCTGGAACACATGGTGGACACCGTGCTGTACTTTGAGGGCGATACGCACAGCAGTTTCCGGCTGGTGCGGGCGATTAAAAACCGCTTTGGCGCGGTGAACGAAATCGGCGTGTTCGCCATGACCGAAAAAGGCTTAAAAGGCGTGAGCAACCCCAGCGCGATTTTTTTGAGTCAGCACGGTGAACCTGTCGCCGGAAGCTGCGTCATGGTCACGCTCGAAGGCACGCGCCCGCTGCTGGTGGAGATTCAGGCGCTGGTCGATGGCGGTGGTGCGAATCCACGGCGTTTAAGCGTCGGGCTTGACCGCGACCGCCTCGCTATGCTTCTAGCCGTGCTGCACCGCCATGCGGGGGTGGCGTGTATGGATCAGGATGTGTTTGTGAACGCAGTCGGCGGCGTAAAAATCAACGAGCCAGCGGCGGATTTGGCGGTGCTGCTGTCGATTACGTCCTCGTTGCGCGGAAGGGCGTTGCCCAAAGGATTTTTCACGTTCGGAGAAGTCGGACTAGCCGGAGAAGTTCGCCCTGCACCGCGCGGTCAAGAGCGCCTGAAGGAAGCCGCCAAACTGGGATTTAGCATCGCCATCGTTCCGAAGGCAAACGTACCCAAAAACCTGAATCACAAAGATTACGAAGGATTAACCATTCACCCCGTAGAGCGCGTGGAACAAGCGATGGAGGTGGTTCGGGGGTTGGGGTGAAATCCCTGAGGTGATATGGTGCGGCTGGCGGGG
>CALMCD010000369.1 GCA_937863075.1 uncultured Rhodoferax sp.
GCCACTTCCAACATCAACAGCAAAGAGCCTTCACTCACGCGGTCGCCGAGCTGAACCTTCATTTCCTTGACCACACCCGCGTGGCTGCTCGGAATTTCCATCGAGGCTTTATCGCTTTCCACGGTAATCAGGCTTTGCTCGACCCGAATGGTATCGCCCACCTTGACCAGCACCTCAATCACGCGAACATCGGAAAAGTCGCCAATATCGGGGACTTTAATTTCAATGCAATTCACAGACATAGCCATGACGATTTCCCTTCTTGTTTACAACAATACACGGCGGAAATCGCCCAAAATTTGCGCCAAATAGACATTGAAACGCGCCGCCGCCGCACCATCAATCACGCGGTGATCCCACGTCAAAGACAGCGGCAACATCAGGCGCGGTGTGAATTCTTTGCCGTTCTTTCCATCCATCCACACGGGTTCGATCTGGCTCTTGCACACGCCCAGAATCGCCACTTCCGGCGCGTTGATGATGGGCGTAAAGTAACGTCCACCAATCCCGCCGAGGCTGGAAATCGTGAAACTGGCTCCGCTCATTTCCGCTGGACTCAATTTACCGTCACGCGCTTTTTTCGCCAGCTCGTTCATTTCTTGGCTGATTTGCAAAACGCCTTTTTTATCGGCATCCTTCAGCACCGGAACCATCAAACCGTTGGGCGTATCAGCAGCAAAACCGATGTGGTAATACTGCTTCAGTACCAACGCATCGCCATCCAAGCTGCTGTTGAACTGCGGGAATTTCTTCAATGCCGATACGCACGCCTTGATGAGGAACGCGAGCATCGTTACTTTCGTGCCGGATTTTTCGTTTTCCTTGTTCAAAAGCAGGCGGAAGGCTTCCAATTCGGTGATGTCGGCATCATCATGCGACGTGACCGCCGGAATCATCACGGCATTGCGCAGCAAATTCGCGCCGCTGATTTTTTGGATACGACCGAGTTCTTTGCGTTCAATCGCGCCGAATTTGGCGAAATCGACTTTCGGCCACGGAATCAATCCCAGCCCCGCACCATCGTTGCCCGCGCTGGCTTTGGCTGCTGCGGTAACCGCCGCAATCGCTTGGGTTTGCGCCGTGCCTGCCATCACCGCTTTGGTGAAGTTTTGCACATCTTCTTGCGTGATACGGCCTTTATGCCCCGTGCCTTTGACCTCGGTCAGCGGCACACCCAGTTCACGGGCAAATTTTCGCACCGATGGGGAAGCGTGCGGCAGTTTCGCCGGATTGGGGTTGGTGGGCGATGCAGGCAATGTGGGTGCAGCAGGTGCTGGTGCTGCTACAGAAATAGGAGCTGCTGATGCAGGTGCAGCGGGTTCTGGAGCGGGTTTTGGTGTTTCAACGGCAGGTGCAGATGTGGCAGGAACTGCTCCCACTGCTTCCAGCATCAACACGACTGAACCTTCGCTCACACGGTCGCCGAGCTTGATTTTCAATTCCTTCACCACCCCTGCGTGGCTGCTGGGAATTTCCATCGAGGCTTTATCGCTCTCCACGGTCATCAGGCTTTGATCCACGGCAATGGTATCGCCCGCTTTCACGAGCAATTCAATCACCGCCACATCCGAAAAGTCGCCAATATCGGGAACCCGAACTTCAATAAGGGACATCGTAAATTCTCCTTGCGTATGGGGTGTGTTCCGAATTAGGCGTACAGCGGGTTGATGGCTTCGGTTTGGATGCCATATTTTTCAATCGCCTGCGCGACTTGCACGGCGGGAATACGCCCCTCATCCGCCAGCGATTTGAGCGCCGCAACCACGATGTAATGGCGGTTAATCTCGAAGTGTTCGCGCAGTTTGAAGCGGAAATCGCTGCGGCCGAATCCATCCGTTCCCAGCACTTTGTAGGTGCGACCGGATGGAATGAAGGCGCGGATTTGCTCGCCGTAGTTTTTCATGTAGTCGGTCGAGCAAATCACGGGGCCAGCGTGGGGCGCGAGTTGCTGTGTAACGAACGATTGGCGCGGCGTTTCCAGCGGATGCAAGAGATTCCAGCGTTCGCAATCTTGCCCCTCGCGTGCCAATTCGTTGAAGCTGGGGCAGCTCCAGACGTTCGAGCCGATGCCCCAATCCACCGCCAACAATTGCTGTGCCGCCAACGATTCGCGCAGAATCGAACCCGAACCCAGCAACTGCACGTTATGCAAAAGCTGTGGGCCTTCCTTGCACACATACATCCCTTTGATGATTTGCTCTTCCGTGCCTTCGGTCAGGCCGGGCATGGGGTAGTTTTCATTCAGCAAGGTGATGTAGAAGTAAACATTCTCTTGGCGTTCCACCATGCGTTTCAAACCGTGGTGCAGAATCACCGCCACTTCGTGGGCAAAGGTCGGGTCGTAGCTGATGCAGTTTGGAATCGTGCCCGCCAGAATGTGGCTGTGTCCATCTTCGTGCTGCAAGCCTTCGCCGTTGAGCGTAGTGCGTCCCGATGTGCCGCCCAACAAGAAGCCCCGCGCCTGCATATCGCCCGCTGCCCATGCCAAATCGCCAATGCGCTGGAATCCGAACATCGAGTAATACACGTAAAACGGAACCATGATCCGGTTATTGGTCGAATACGAGGTTGCCGCCGCGATCCAGCTCGCCATACCGCCGGCTTCGTTGATGCCTTCTTGCAGGATTTGTCCGGCTTTGTCTTCGCGGTAGTACATCACCTGATCTTTATCGACTGGCGTGTAAAGCTGACCTTTGGGGTTGTAAATTCCGATTTGGCGGAACAAACCTTCCATGCCGAAGGTACGTGCTTCATCGACCAAAATCGGCACAACCCGTTCGCCCAAGGCTTTATCGCGCAACAACTGCGTGAGGAAACGCACATAGGCTTGCGTGGTGCTGATTTCGCGGCCTTCGGCGGTGGGTTCTAGCACGGCCTTGAATGTTTCCAACGACGGCACGGTGAAATGCTCATCGGCTTTGCTGCGGCGGTGCGGCAAATAGCCACCCAGCGCGGCACGGCGTTCGTGCAGATAGCGCATTTCGGGCGTATCGTCAGCGGGCTTGTAGTAGGGGAGTTTGTGCAACTCGCTATCGGGAATCGGGATATTGAAGCGGTCGCGGATGTATTTAATGTCTTCATCCGACAGCTTTTTGGTTTGATGCACGGTATTCCGTGCCTCGCCCGCCTTGCCCATGCCGTAGCCTTTGACGGTTTTAATCAGCAACACGGTCGGCTGGCCTTTGTGCGCGTTGGCGGCGTGGAAAGCAGCGTAGACTTTTTCCGGCTCATGCCCACCACGGCGCAGATCGGCGATCTCGTCATCGGTCATGTGTTCGACCAATTTCAGCGTTTCAGGGTAACGCCCAAAGAAGTTTTTGCGCGAGAAAGCACCATCGTAGGCTTTATAGGCTTGGTAATCGCCGTCCAGCACTTCCATCATCAACTGGCGCAGTTTTCCGGTTTTATCGCGTGCCAGCAATTTGTCCCAGCCCGCACCCCACAGCAGTTTGATAACGTTCCAACCCGAGCCTCGGAATTCGCCTTCCAACTCTTGCACGATTTTGCCGTTGCCGCGCACGGGGCCATCCAAGCGTTGCAGGTTGCAGTTCACCACGAACACGAGGTTGTCCAGATTTTCCCGCGCCGCCAAACCAATCGCGCCCAAGGATTCGGGTTCATCCATCTCACCATCGCCGCAGAACACCCACACTTTGCGGTTTTCCGTATTCGCAATACCGCGTGCGTGCAGGTACTTCAGAAAACGCGCTTGGTAAATCGCCATCAACGGCCCCAAGCCCATCGACACGGTGGGGAATTGCCAAAATTCGGGCATCAATTTGGGGTGTGGGTAGCTCGACAAACCTTTTCCATCCACCTCTTGGCGGAAATGATCCAATTGATCGACCGTCAAGCGGCCTTCCAAGAAGGCGCGGGCGTAAATCCCGGGGGCGCTATGACCCTGAATGTAGAGCAAATCGCCACCATGATTGGGGCTTTCGGCGTGCCAGAAATGGTTAAACCCTGCGCCCAGCATCGAAGCCAGCGACGCAAACGACCCGATATGTCCCCCCAAATCGCCACCGTCGGCTGGATTCAAGCGATTAGCCCGCACCACCATCATCATGGCGTTCCAGCGCATATACGCCCGTAAACGTTTCTCAAAAGCGATATTGCCCGTGCAGTGCGCTTCTTGATCCGGTTCAATGGTGTTCACGTAGCCGGTGTTGGCGGAAAACGGCAGGTCGATACTGCTTTGACGCGCGTGTTCGAGCAGTTGCTCCAACAAAGCGTGGGCGCGTTCTGGCCCTTCGTTTTCGATAACGGCGGATAGGGCATCCAGCCATTCCTTGGTTTCTTGGTGGTCAATATCGCTGCCCACATCGGCGATAGGGTCAATTTTCTCTGGCATGGTTTGTCTCCTGCAAATGAGAGGTTTTGGGGGGGAATTTTTCTATCCATTCATTTTTACACAGGATTTTTGAAATTTCAAGTTGTGCATCATGATTTTGTAATGTGAAATTACGGAAGGGATTATTGCTTCGATTTACACTCCCCACCATGTACTTTTCAACCCAACTTCAGCGCATTCGCACATGGTGGCATCGCCAAAACCCGCAGCGGCAGGATCGGTTGGCGATGTTGGCTCCGGTCGGGGCGGTATTGCTATTTTTGATGTCGGTGGTGGCGGCACTCGTTTTCTTCCACGTCGATGAAACCGCCCAAGAACAACAAGCCGTGCGGCGGGGTGTGGAATATGCCCAGCAAAATCTGCGCCTACGTCTGCGCGAACACCAAGAACAGTTGGTGCGTGTGGCACGAGAAATCACCAGCAAAGAATCCAGTGCCGAAGGATTCAACGCCCGAGCCTTCCATTTGATCCAGCAGTACCCCGAAATACAAGGGCTAACGTGGTTTGACGAGCAGCAGCGTGTGAAATACACCTCAGGCGGTAGCACCCTGCAATCAGGGGGAGAGGCTTCAGAAGCCGTGGCGAATGCCTTAAAGCAAGTGTGGGAGACACAAGCCCCGCTTTCTTTATTACCGCCTCCAGTAGCGGGGAGTACGCAATTCGTACAACTCTATATCCCGTTGATCACGCGGAATCATGTGGTCGGTGTGCTGTTGGCCGAATGTCCTGTTGGGGCGTTGTACCTGTACGGCATCCCGCACGATGTGGCATCCCGTTACGCCATCGCGCTCTACGACACCAAGAACCATTTATTAGCAGGGAGTGCCATTGCATCCGTTCACAGCCCCCACGTACACACCATGCACATGGATTTGAGCAATGAACGCATCCTCATTTTGGGGCAGGTCTATCCGACGGCGCGGGGTGGAATGTTCCATAACGGATTATTTTGGCTGGTGGTCACCCTCACCATTTTGACGGCGTGGATGCTCATCGCCAACTGGCAACACACCCGTCGGCGGATGCAAACCCAGCAGGTATTGGAACAAGAAACCGCTTTTCGGCGTGCCATGGAAAACTCCATGCTGACCGGAATGCGGGCGATGGATTTTCAAGGGCGCATCACCTACGTGAATCCCGCTTTCTGCCAAATGACGGGTTGGAGTGAAGAAGAATTGGTCGGTGCGTTACCACCCTTTCCCTACTGGCCCGAACGGGATAAAGACCGGTTGCACCAGTTGCTTACCGATGAACTCAATGGCATGACCAACCCCAGCGGCATCCAAGTACAAGTCAAACGCAAAAATGGGGCTTTGTTTGATTCACGGCTCTATGTGTCGCCGCTGGTGGATGCCACGGGCAAGCAAACGGGCTGGATGACTTCCATGACCGATATTACCGAACCCAACCGCGTGCGCGACCAGCTTGCCGCATCGCACCAGCGTTTCACGACCGTGCTGGAGGCGTTGGATGCGTCTATCTCGGTCGCACCCTTGGGGGGCAATGAAATTTTATTTGCCAACAAACTCTATCGCCAATGGTTTGGAGCCGAGGTCAATGGGCATTTACAGCTCTTGGTGCAAGCGGGTTCGGTACACGATGAGGCACACGATCATGTCGATTTTTTAGCGGGCTTACCGCTGGCGAATTTATCCGACTCCGATGGCGGCGGGGATACTGAGATTTTCATCCCCGCTTTAAGCAAATGGCTGGAAGTACGTTCGCGTTATTTGAGTTGGGTCGATGGGCGATTGGCGCAAATGGTCATTGCCACCGACATCACCGCGCGACGGCTTTCCGAAGAACAAGCCGCCATTCAAGCCGAACGCGCCCAAACCGCCAGCCGCTTGATCACGATGGGGGAAATGGCCTCCAGCGTCGCCCACGAATTGAATCAACCGCTGACTGCCATCAACAATTATTGCAACGGCATGGTTTCCCGCATTCGCGCTGACCAAATCACGCAAGAAGATTTGCTCAATGCCTTGGAGAAAACCGCACGCCAAGCGCAACGGGCGGGGCAGATTATTCACCGCATTCGCACCTTCGTGAAGCGCAGCGAACCCAATCGCACGCCGTCCGAAGTCACGGTGATTGTGAATGAAGCGATTGAATTGGCAGAAATTGAAATGCGCCGCTTCAATGTACGTTTCAGCCATTACGTGGCGGCACGCTTGCCCCTTTTGATGGTCGATCCAATTTTGATCGAACAAGTGCTTATCAACCTGCTGCGCAATGCCGCGCAGTCGATTCACATGGCGCACCGCCCGCGTTCTGATCGCAATATCGAGTTACGGGTCGTTCCCAAAATGGTCGATGGCAAATCCACCATCGAATTTACCGTGCAAGATTCAGGGCAAGGGCTGTCGAGCGAAGTGCAGGAGCGGCTCTATGAAGCGTTCTATTCCACCAAAGCCGATGGTATGGGGATTGGTTTAAGTCTATGCCGATCCATCATCGAATCGCACCGAGGACGTATGAATGCCGAGAACCTCTACAATGGCACGGATATATCGGGCTGTCGGTTCTCCTTTTGGATACCGGTTGTTGCTTAGGAAAGTGTCATGAGTTTAATTCCCAAAAAAGGGACGGTTTACATCGTTGATGACGATGAAGCCGTCCGTGATTCCATCCAGTGGCTATTAGAAGGCAAAGGCTTTAGGGCGCGTTGTTTTGACTCCGCAGAATCATTCCTCAACCGCTATGACCCCCGCGAGGTGGCGTGCTTAATTGCCGACATTCGCATGAATGGCATGAGTGGATTGGAGCTGCAAGATCGCTTGATCGCCATGCGTTCCCCCCTTCCCATTGTTTTCATCACCGGACATGGTGATGTGCCGATGGCAGTGGACACCATGAAAAAAGGCGCGATGGATTTCATCCAGAAACCCTTTCATGAAGAACAGTTGGTCGAGCTGGTCGAGCGTATGTTCGCCCATGCCAAAGAGTCGTTTGCCGATTCACAAAGTGCTGCCAGCCGCGATGCACTGCTCTCCAAACTCACGCTGCGGGAATCGCAGGTGATGGAGCGCATCGTCGCCGGTCGCCTCAACAAACAAATTGCCGACGATTTGGGCATCAGCATCAAAACCGTCGAAGCGCACCGTGCCAACATCATGGAAAAGCTCGGAGCCAATACCGTTGCCGATTTATTGCGTGTTGCACTCGGCGCGACCATTCCCAAACCTTAAAAATTTTTGACCTTTGAACGCATGAATTCCCCTGCCCAACTGATTGATGGAAACGCCCTTTCCCAGCAACTGCGTGCCGAGGTTGCACGCCGCACCGCAGCCCTCGTAGCCCGAGGTATCACCCCGGGTTTGGCGGTGGTGTTGGTGGGGGACAATCCCGCCTCTCAGGTCTATGTCCGCAACAAAGTGAAAGCCTGTACCGATGCGGGTTTGCATTCGGTACTGGAAAAGTACGAGGCCACGCTCTCAGAAGCCGATTTGCTCGCCCGTATCGACGCGCTGAACAACGACCCCACCATCCACGGCATTTTGGTGCAATTGCCGCTGCCACCGCACATTGATGCGCAAAAGGTGATCGAATCCATCTCCCCCGCCAAAGACGTGGACGGTTTCCACGTTGCCAGCGCGGGTGCGCTCATGGTAGGGCAACCCGGATTTTGGCCTTGCACACCCTACGGCTGCATGAAGATGCTGGAAAGCATCGGCTACCCACTACGCGGCAAACACGCGGTGGTGATTGGGCGCAGCAATATCGTCGGCAAACCGATGGCGCTCATGTTATTGCAACAAAATGCCACCGTCACCATCTGCCACAGTGCCACGCCCAATTTGAAGGCCATGACGTTGCAAGCCGATGTCATCGTAGCCGCTGTGGGTAAGCGCAACATTTTGACCGCCGACATGGTCAAACCCGGTGCGGTGGTATTGGATGTGGGCATGAACCGCAACGATGAAGGCAAACTCTGCGGCGATGTGGATTTTGCTGGTGTGCGCGAAGTGGCGGGTTACATCACCCCCGTTCCGGGTGGCGTAGGGCCGATGACGATTACCATGCTGTTGGTCAATACCTTGGAAGCTGCCGAGCGCGTTCCCCACAACCCGCTGCTGGATACCGCGCAGTTGCCTCGCTTTGATGCCATCCGCCCCGAACACGTTACCCCCGGGATGAAGGCGCTGCTGGCGCAGGCCGATGCCGCTTTGGAAACCGTCACCGCTGCCGATTTTCCAGCGGAATGGACAGCCATTTCCCGCGTACTGGATGTGGCCACCGAGCGACTCAGCACCGCATGGAGCGCGGTCAATCACCTGAATTCGGTTGCCGATACCCCTACGCTGCGTGCCGCCTACAACGCTACCTTGCCCGCCGTTACCGAATTTTGGACACGTCTGGGTGCGGATGAGCGCCTGTACGCCAAATACAAAGCGATTGAACCTTCTACCCTGAATGCCGAACAGCGCCAAGCCCACCACAACGCCATGCGCAATTTCGTGCTGGGTGGTGCGGAACTGGTGGGCGAACCCCGTACCCGTTTTGCTGAAATTCAAGAATTGCAAGCCGCACTCGGTCAAAAATTCAGCGAGAACACGCTGGATGCTACCGATGCCTTCGCCTACTACGCAACCGCCGAAGATGTGCAAGGCATCCCCGAAGATGTGCTGCAATCCACACGCGCAGCCGCCCAAGCTGACGGCAAGGAAGGCTACAAACTCAGCCTGAAAATGCCCTGCTACCTGCCCGTGATGCAGTTTGCCCACAGCAGCGAACTGCGTGCCAAACTCTACCGCGCCTACGTGACCCGCGCGTCCGAGCAAGCCGATGAAAGCCAGAACGGATGGGACAATACCTCCGTCATTCACCACATTCTTGGCTTACGGCAAGAAGAGGCAATGCTGCTGGGTTACCCGAATTTTGCATCGCTCTCGCTCGTACCGAAAATGGCTTCGTCGCCCGATGCGGTCGTTTCGTTCTTGCGCGATTTGGCAAAAAAAGCCCGTCCCTTTGCCGAGAAAGATTTGGCCGATTTGCGCCAATTCGCCGCTGAAAACCTGAATATCCAAAATCCCCAAGCATGGGATTGGGCGTACATCGGCGAGAAACTCAAAGAAGCGCGTTACGCCTACAGTGAGCAAGAAGTCAAAGAATACTTCACCCTGCCCAAAGTGTTGGACGGTTTATTCCGCATCGTTGAACGCTTGTTTGATGTGCGGATTCAAGAAGAATCCGCTCCCGTTTGGCATTCGGATGTGAAGTTTTACCGCATTGAACGCAATGGCATCCTCGTAGGCCAGTTCTACCTTGATCCCACCGCCCGCAATGGTAAACGCGGCGGTGCGTGGATGGATGTGGTGCGTAGCCGCTGGCTGCGTCCTGATACCGGACAACTGCAAACACCCGTCGCGCATTTAGTCTGCAATTTCGGCGAAACCCTGTTGTCACACGATGATGTGATTACCCTGTTCCACGAATGCGGGCATGGTCTGCACCACTTGCTCACCCAAGTGAATGAAATGGATGTAGCGGGTATCTCCGGCGTGGAATGGGATGCAGTGGAATTGCCCAGCCAGTTCATGGAAAACTTCTGCTGGGAATGGAGTGTGCTGGAACACATGACCGCCCATGTCAAAACCGGTGCGCCACTCCCCCGCACCCTGTTCGACAAAATGCTGGCAGCGAAGAATTACCAAAGCGGCTTGCAAACCCTGCGCCAAATCGAATTTTCCCTGTTCGATATGCTGCTGCACAGCGAACACACACCCGCCGATGATTTCCTGCCCCTGCTAACCCAAGTGCGCGATGAAGTAGCCGTGATGCACCCACCCCTGTGGAGCCGCACCGCCAACACCTTTACCCACATCTTTGCGGGGGGATATGCCGCAGGTTACTATAGCTACAAGTGGGCAGAAGTGTTGAGTGCCGATGCCTATGCCGCTTTTGAAGAAACCACCGATGCCAGTGGATTGCCCAGTTCTGAAACCAGTTTGCGTTATCGCCAATGTATTCTGGAAGCGGGCGGAAGCCGTCCAGCGATGGAATCATTCAAAGCGTTTCGGGGGCGCGAGCCTTCATTGGATGCACTCTTACGCCATCAAGGTATGACGCAATGAAAAAATTGGGGACGCTTGTAGGAACGCTGGGATTGATTTGTTGGGGTATGGTGTCCATGCACGCCCATGCCCAATCGCTGTATCGCATCGTCGCACCCGATGGAACGGTAACGTACTCCGATCGCCCCCTTGCCACCGGAGCCGCTCCTCTGACCAAGGCAAATGCCAATGCAAATGCAAATGCAAATACCACCACACTACCGTATCAACTGCGGCAAGCGGTGGGTAAATATCCGGTCGTGCTGTATTCCGGTAATTCTTGCACGCCGTGTGATGGGGGACGCAGCCTGCTCAATGCACGCGGCATTCCCTTCACCGAACGCACCGTCACCACGCGAGACGATGTGGACGCGCTCAAGCAGCAAATGGGGGACGATAGTCTGCCGTATCTCACCGTAGGGAAGCAAAAACTGCGGGGATTTGCGAGCGATGAATGGCAGCAATACCTCAGTGCAGCGGGTTATCCCACACGCTCCACACTACCAACGGGTTACAAGAATGCCGAGCCTTCGCCCTTGGTTGCCGTGAAAAAGCGGGAAGAACCCAAACCCCAAGAAATCGCGCCCGAACCCAGCCCAGTGGAGGAAGCACCGGCTCCCCCCGCTGATCCTAATAAGCCACGCGGTTTTGTTTTTTAGGGGCGACTTGACCCGAAAAAAGATGCCGTAAATCCAGAACCGCCAACGCCTCTTCTTCATACATCAGAAAGGCGCTTGCGACCTCCCGCCAAGGCGAGAGACTGGATGGGGCTGGACAGCCTTGATCGGTGGCAATGCTAATGCGCACTGGTGGCTCGATCAACATCAAAGCACCCAGCTGGGGCGTAGCACCTGCTTGCAGTTGATACCCCACCAACACTGCTGTATTACCCGAATCGGGCATTGCATCGGCAGTGAGCCATGCACCCATATCCCATATCGGGATAATTCGATTTTGCCAATTCAGTACCTTGCTGCAATGCGAAGGCGTTTGGGGAATGGTTTGCGATGTTGCCTCTGGAATCAAATGCAGCAATTCACGCCATCCCACGACAGCACGGTTTTGGTTTCCAAAGTTCAGCAACCACGCATCCCACTTCATAGCATTCCTTTCGGCATCAAAGCAAGCGACAGGTGCTGGGCCGATGTCACGCAAAACACTTCGTGGCCATCGGTTGCCAGTTGCTCAAAAGGCTGAGAGGGACAACGCATCGCCAATGGAACGGGGGAAAACAGCAAACGATTACGGTCTGCCATCACCATCTCTGAACACAATACCCCAAAATCTTGCCCATGGTGATCCGTCAACACCGCACAAACCGGTAAATCGGTGCGCATGACCGACAACCATTCCAACCCATCCGTACAACAAAACACCGGACACGGCGGATGGCCGGGAACGGTCACCCACCCTACACCGCGAGCTGGGGATTTGGGTCGCACATCGACATCGAAAGCCAGTTCCAGAATACGCACATCGGCACGCGGAAGCAGCAAACGGGTTGCACCCAGACGCAAAAAAGCAAACTCAGCAGAGTTGCGGTGGATGGGATGCGTGGGGTTCATGGATTCAACACCTATTGGTCACCTGTTTAAGAACCCGTTAATTGGGCGAGGTGTTCCAATAAATCTTCCTCACTAAACGGTTTCGTGAGGTAGACATTCACACCCGCTGCCTTGGCCTGACTACGGTGCTTCTCGGTAGAGCGCGAAGTAATCATGATGATAGGGATATGTGCCATATCAGCCTGCGCCCGAACGTGCGCGGTCAAATCCAAACCATTCATGCGCGGCATTTCCATGTCCACCAACAAGATGCTAGGCTTCCACTTGGTCAGAATTTCAATCGCCTCGATGCCATCGATCGCACCCCGCACGTCAAACCCCGAATCTTTCATAAACTGGATGGTTGCACGCCGTGCGGATAAAGAATCATCCACCACCAAGGCGGTGCGCCGCAAGGCCGCTGCACGTCCACCATCGTTTCGGGCATCGTGCAAACCACCGACATGGTGCGAATGAACGGTTTGGCGAGTCGGTTTACGGATCAGCTCCGGAATGTCAATCACGGCTACCACGCTACCATCACCCAAAATGGTTGCACCCACTACACCGTGGGGCTTGGGTACAAAACGCCCCAAACCTTTCACCACCAAGTTGCGGCTATCCATAATCTGCTGTACCCGCACCGCACGCACCAAGCCCGTATCGTCTTTGACCAACAGGGCGGGGAATCCCCCGTCTTCGGTTTCGTCCACCGCCTTGGTATCAATAAAGTTCAGGAGTTTATCGAGGTGCATCAGCGGCAACAACTCGTTGCCCATGCGGAAAAATTGCTGCGAACCAACGAGCTGTAATTCATTCGGCATCACATAACGAATGTCTTGAACACCGTAGCTGGAAACCGCAAATGTCTGTGTTTGGGCAGTCACCAAAAGCGCATGGGTCGAAATCAGGGTGGCTGGTAGATTCAATACCACTTCCAAGCCCCGTCCGCGCTCAGACCGCAGTGTCAAACCACCCTTGAGTTGCAACACGCGGCTATACACCACATCCAAACCCACGCCACGCCCTGATACCTGCGTGGGTTCATTGCGTGTCGAAAATCCGGGAGCCAATACCAAACGCACCAATTCATCCTCTGGCAGGCGTGCATCGGGTGCAATCAAGCCATTATTTTGTGCTTTACGGCGCACGGCATCCACATCCACGCCCGCACCGTCATCCCGACAGCGCACCACGATCTGATTGCCTTCCCGCAGGAATTGCAAAACGATATGCCCTTCGCCATTTTTACCCGCCGCCAAACGCTTTTCGGTGGATTCAATACCGTGATCAATCGCGTTACGCAGCATGTGCATCAAGGGGTCTACCAACTCATTCAAGATGTTGGCATCCACCATCGTGTCAGCACCCAGCACCGTAAGAGCCACTTCTTTTTCCACCAAACGGCTGGTTTGCCGCACCGAGCGTTGCAAGCGCGAGACAATGGTGGACACGGGCAACATCCGCAAACGCATCATGGCGTTTTGCGTTTCGTCGTGCAAACGGTTTTGGACGTTCACCACCTCCGCCAGTTTGCTCAACTCGGTTTTAACTTGCGCTGAAAATTCGTTGCTATCGGTCGCCACTTCAATGAGCTGGCGGCTGATGGTGTGCAATTCGCTGTAATGTTCAAATTCCAGCGGGTCAAAATCTGCACCGTGCTGGCTGGTGTGGCTTCCCTCTGTGAGGCCGCGCATATCCACTTGCTGCTCCAACTTGGCAGCGAGCTGGAGAAACACCTTGTTTTGCTCCTGAATATCCCGATTTTGATGTTCCAAACGCTGCAAACGCTCACGCACTTGACCCGTCGAAATAATCGTTTCACCCACCAAGCGCAGCAATTCATCAATCAGGCTCGCCGATACCCGAACCATGCTTTCCGTGGTTCCACCGGCTGCTCCCGCTTCGGGGGCTGGAGAAGGTGCAGCGGCTTGGAGCTGTGCTGCAAGTGGTTCTATCGATTGTTTCACAGTAGAAACAACGGGCGTATCGTCTTCTGGAATCCCTTCATGGTCGATACGATTCGCCCAATCCAAGACTTCTTGCAAAATATCCAGTGCCTCATCGGGGGCAGGGCCATTGGCGGCAACCGCCTCACTCATCGCTTCCAAACAATCGCCTGCATGAACCAACATCTGCGCCATATTGCGACCGGGTAAGACATGGTGCTTACTCAACGCCACAAAAATATCTTCCACATGGTGCGTTAAGTTGGCGATACCCTTGATACCGACGGTATTCGCAGCGCCTTTGAGGGTGTGTGCAGCACGTTTGGCAACGTCAATATCCGCAATCGTTCCATTGCCCGTCGCAATATGCTGAATAGCTGCCGTAAAGTCGGCGGTCTGCATCGGTAATTCTTGCAACAACCCATCCAACAAATCCTGATTGATGTCATCAGGAATGGCCAGAGACACGTCTTCAGGATGGGCTTGCGCCTGCCGTGCGGGAAGCGAATCGATCTCACGGGTCACACGCACCCGAGGTAACGCAGACTGTAGCCGGTGCAATTCCAGCGCGGGACATATATCGCCCCACGTATCCCCTCGCACAATCTCCAACAAACCTTCAGCCGCACTGCTATCTGTAGGCGCGGCAAGGTATGCCAGAACCGCCATCGGCATCAAAGACAATACCGAATGTTGCACCGAGGTTAAGCCCAACCCGCCGCTACTCGCTACACAACCGTGCAACAGGTCAAACCATGCTTTCAAGCTGGGCAAACCGACTGCATCGCTGGCAATGCTCAGACGCTCCACCAATTCGACATAGTTAGCGAATGCTTCCATGCTCTCTTCGGTTGGCTCTTGCTCGGTGTTGTTGATGGCTGCGAGCAAATGCTCTAGCTCAGGACACAGGCGGGTAATTTCCCCCGCCAGCATATCAATCAGCTCCTGCGTGATGGATTGTTCCTCTATCGGCTGCTCTACCGATGAAGCCACCTCTGTAGGAATTGCTTCTATTTCAATAGCATCTACTTCTGCATCATCAAGGGCTACAGCCGCATCCGCATCCGCAACGGCATTTACCTTATCGGCCAGCAAAACCTCACGCAGGCTGTCTCGATAATCGGCTGGCAAAGGCAAAGGCCATGCGTCGGAGCCGAGGCAATCCAAAAGCACATCTACGGTTTCGGGTGCGGTATCGGCATCGGCTGCTTCATACGCCTGTGCCAGTGGAACAAAAAACTCCAGTACATCCTCTTGGACGGGCTGCGCTTGCTCTACCCGCTCCATCAACAGAGGGATATTTTGCTGAACAACCATGCAGACCTCCTGCATACCCAGCAACCCTTGCTGTTCTGCCGCAGCGAGAATCTCGGCTACTGAGTTGTTCAAGTTGTTCAGAATTTCCAAATCCACGGTATTCCCTTCAGGATTAGGCTTTCATTACGCCGGTAGTTTGAAAACGCGAACCGATCCCAGCAACGCCCGTGCGTACTCCACCAGATTCTCGGTTTCCACAGACTGCTCCGTCAATTCCTGACTGGTTTTCTCCGTACTCTTACGAATCTCGGCAGAACGCACCAGCAATTCATTCGACAACTTCGCCTGTTCATGGGAACTCGCGGCAATCTGGCGCACCGAATCCACCAAGTCAGCGGTTGTGGTTTGGGTCAGTTTCATTTGTTCACCCGCCTGTTCGGCCAATCGTGAACCATCCACCACCTGACTAATCGCGGAGTTCATGGTCGTTACCGTATCCGCTGTTTCCATTTGGATGTTGTTAACCAGCGTGGCAATTTGCGCCGTTGCTTGACGTGAGCTTTCCGCCAGACGCTGCACCTCCTCCGCAACCACCGCGAAGCCGCGACCCGCTTCACCCGCAGAGGCCGCGTGCATGGACGCATTCAACGCCAAAATGTGTGTACGTTCCGCGATGGTGTTAATGATGCCCACCACAGAAGAAATTTCCTGCGAACGTTCACCCAAACGCTTAATCCGTTTTTCCGTCTCGCGGATGGTTTCACGGGTGCTGTTAATACCGGTCACCGTTGCACTCACCGTACTCAACGCCACTTGGGTCGTTCTAATCGCGTTATCGGCTGCGGCATTCGCAATTTCCGCCAGTTTCTCAATACGCGCCATACCATCCGCCGCAACTTGCAGCTCTTCGGAGGTTTTCATCACCTGCTCGCGTTCGGTTTGAGCGGTAATCAACACGGTATCCGACTTCTGCTTCACACGCAAAGAAGCGCTGGTTACGTCCGCAGAAATATCCGTTACCTGCTGCAAAACTTTGGCGGTTTCCTGCGACAGCATATTCAACGCATCACCCACCACACCCGTAATATCTTCCGCAACAAACACCTTGGCGGTCAAATCTTTTTGCGATAGTTTCGCCACACCGTGCAGCAAGTTAATAATGGATT
>CALMCD010000370.1 GCA_937863075.1 uncultured Rhodoferax sp.
GAAACATTAAAAGATAACATTCCATTAGCCCTTGCTATCAATACCGAAAAAGCGAAATCTGAACTCATTATTTCACCGGTTCTGATAGAAGTTAAGAAATTATTCCTCAATAAAATTAGCTTTTTTTCTGGGGTTGAATTTAATGTTGATAAAGAAAAAGGGTTAAATGGTTTTTGTGATTTTATGATTAGCTTATCTTCTGAGCAATTGTTTATTGAGTCGCCTGTTATTGCTTTGGTAGAAGCAAAAAATGATAGCATCATGTCAGGTTTGGGGCAGTGCGTAGCGGAAATGGTAGCTGCGCAGATTTTTAATCAACAGGAAAATAATGAAATAAATATCATCTATGGTGTTATCACGACAGGCATCTTTTGGAAATTTATAAAATTAACCGATAATAAAATTTATATTGACTTAAAAGACTATAGCATACTGGATAACCCGCAGAAAATTATCGGTATGTTTTCATCTATGATGAAACAAGAAATGTAGTTTACAATAATGTAAACCCCACTACGCAAATCAAGCAAGGAGCGCGGTTTTAGTAAGAAACAGCCTCGGTGCTTGCCCACAGCGAAGGCTTGCCAAGTCATGCACGGGCTGCGGAGATGCGTTTATTATGAAAATCACACCGTTTCGATATTCCACTATCAGCCTCACCGTTGCGATGGCAACCTTATGGGGTAGTAGTGGCAGTTTTGCGCAGGAGGTTGCCGTTACGACTGCGGTTACGACCGTTGCACCAACCACCACGGCGGCCCCCGTAGCGCTACCTACATTGCTGTCGTCACGTTTTACGGCGACGCGCACGGTAGAGGGTGATTTAACCGTGAATGTGATTCCGGCTACGACCGATGTAGGAACGCAGAAAGCGATTTTTGTCATCGCGCTATTGGGTAACGATGTGTATGTTCAAACCCGCACGGGTTGGGTGCGTTGGAAGGATGATTGGAAAAAAATCCCTTCCATTGACGGAGATGCCACAACGGGTGCGGTTCCCCGCAATCTGACCGCTTTTGATGCAACCTTGTGTACGGCGTGTACGGGGGTGTTATCGGATATTCGCTTGTACATTGGCTACGGAACTAATGTGGTGGATATGTTGAATCAATACACTTATAACGAGGTATTGCGTCTACCCCCAACCGTATTCAAGCCCGATGCCACCGATTTGCAAGAACCCGATAACGCCTATTATTCGGGCGCGAATATCCTCAATGTACGCCTGAAAGCGATTGCTGGGGATGCCGTCACTATTGCCACCATCAACACGGATTTAAATTCCAAGGATACGTTTGATCCGGAAATGAAAATACATTTCAGTGCCGATGATTATCCCAATGATGGAAAAGTCGATAACGCCAAATTGCGGATGCGGGGCGAATCTACCCGACTGGCGGCGCAAAAAAGCTACCGTGTCAAGCTCAATAGCGGTATGCCCTTGTGGCGCGGTGAGCAAACGCTGCAATTCAACAAACATCCCTACGATTTGACGCGGATGCGCAATAAATTGGCGATGGATTTATTCCGTGATATTCCGCATATCAATTCCCTGCGCACGCAATTTGCCCATATTGTTTTTGACGATGATGCCAATGCCGCTACGCCGGATGTGGATTATGGATTATTCACCCATGTCGAAAAAATGGGTAAAGAATATCTGGCGCAACGCGGTTTACCCACCACATCGGTGATGTATAAGGCCGAGGAATTCAAATTTGAACCCGATGAGCGGTTGGCGTTGAAATCGGACGGCTCTCCCGTTAATCAAACCACGTTTGAATACGCATTGTCGATTCAAAATTCGGGCAACCATACGCTGTTGCAGCAAATGTTGGCCGATGTGAATAACAGCAATACCGATTTCAACACGGTATTTTCCAAATACTTCAACCGCAATAATTACCTGACATGGTTGGCAACCAGCATTTTGATGGGTAACCACGATACGCGCGATCAGAATTTTGGCTTGCTGCAACTGGCTGGAACCACGCGCTACTATTTTGTGCCGTGGGATTATGATGGCTCCTTGGGTTGGGTCAGTCAAGCCGATGTGTCACCCAATGGCAAGCCCTACTATGCCGATTGGCAATATGGGCTGAGTAATTGGTGGGAAAGTCCGTTACACCGCCGTTTCTTGCAACAAGCTGGTCATCTGGAATTGTTGAAAGCAGCGGTGGATGAGCTGCGGGATAAATACCTCACCCCTGCCCGGATCCTTCATAAAGCGCAAACCTACAAACCCGTGATCGAAGCATGGGTGAGTGCCGCACCCGATGTGGCTAATCTGCCCGCCTCCACTGCCACCGCAAGCACCAATCAACGTGTTCAGGAATGGAATGCCGAAGTACAACGCCTCAGCACCGTGATTGAGGGCAATTACAACGCCTTCATCGCCCGTTTAGAAAAACCCATGCCCTTCTTTCAGTCCGCGACTACCAGCGCAGGGCAATTGGTGCTAGGTTGGGAGCCTTCGGTGGATTTGCAGGGCGATGCAGTCAGCTATACCGTGCAAGTCGCCAGCCAGCCTGACTTAGCCAGCGTATCGAGTACCAACTTGAAAGTGAATCAAACAGGTCTCACGACCACCAGTGTGAGCGTCCCCGCCTTGCCCGCCGGAACCTATTACATGAAAGTCGTAGCGACCGATAGCAAAGGCCATTCGCAAATCGCCTTTGATACCACAGTGGACACCACGACCACAGGAAGTACCAAATACTTTGGTGTTTTGAAATTTGTGGTGAATTAAAACGGGATTATTTTTCGTTAATCGACACAATGCCGTCCCAATCATCCGCAATGAACGGGAGGGCTTGTAGTTCGTTAATGCGATTGAGGTAGTAGCGGGCGATAGTGTCGCTGGGGGCGTGTTCAAGCAGCGCGTTCCACACTTTTTTCGATTCATCCCAGCGGCGCGTTAAGAATAAATCCAGTCCTTGGTGCGATAGTTCAATGACCCGCGCATCGGCACATGGCGTATAAACCTCGACGGGTTTGTCACGGCCTTTGACGCGCACCTTTTCAACGCAGCGGAACGTGGCTTTTTTCCCTTCCGTCAAGCCAGCGTAGGTTTCGGCGCTAATCAGCATGGGCGTGCCGTAGCGCTTATTCAAACCTTCCAGCCGCGAAGACAGGTTAATCGTATCGCCCAATGCTGTGTAATTGAATCGGACTTTCGAGCCAAAGTTGCCCACCATCGCCATCCCGCTGTGCAAACCAATACGGGTGTGGACGGCGGGTAAGCCCAGTGCTTGCAATTTGGCGTTAATGGCATCTTCAGCGGCAACCAGTTCACAACAGGCATTCACGGCTTTGGAACGGTGTCCGGTATCCGGCACAGGCGCACCCCAAAAGGCAAAAACGCCATCGCCCAAATACCCTTGTACCGTTCCACCGTGGCGGAAAATAATCTCGGTCATCTGGTCGAAGTAAAAATTCAACAGCTGCGCTACTTGGGTTGGGCTTAATTGCTCGGAGATGGAGGTAAAACCCGCCAAATCAGTGAACATGGAGCTGAGTTCCAATTCTTCCCCGCCGGGTTCGAGGACGGTGGATTGTTCTGCCATGCGGTCAGCAACTGCGGTCGGTACAAACAGCGAAAAAGCGGTGCGAATGCGGGATTTATTGCGTACTTCATCGACATAGGCATGGAGTGCTTGAATCAAGTATGACGTAATCGCCAGCGCGATGCCGCCAATAATAGGCAGCCAAAAATTGAAATAAACAAACAGCACGTAACTGATTCCCACCAGCCCCACGCTCAAGCCGGTGGTTGCAAGCCCACTGCGCAGTAAGCGAAATTGACGCGGCACAAAGGCACTGAACAAGGCCACGAGCAGCAGTAAACTGGCACGTATCCAGTAGGGGGCTTCCTCCACGCTGGAGCGGGTCACGGCGTTGTGAATCAGTGCCGCATGGATTTCAATCCCCGGTGTGAGCTTGCCATTGAACGCCGTAAAGGGGGTGGCAAACATATCCGATTGGGCAGAACCCACATCCACCAGCCCTTGCGTATCGCGCCCCACCAGCACCAATGCACCATCGAATGTTCCGGGGGGGAGGGGTTTACCGTGGCCTAAAACACGCGCATAGGAGACATAGGGAACGGAATGATCGGGGCCAAAAAAGCGTATCAGGTGGTTTTGTTGGAGCGTGGAATCAAAATCCACCCCCGGATTGATGCGTTGGAGGTGAAAGAGAATTTCTTTCCAAAACGAATCCACGGCCAGCGGGAAGCGACGCACCACCATATCGTGCTCAAATTCGATTTGCGCCAACCCCACTTTAGCACCCACTTCGGTAAACAGGGGATTGGGATCGACCCGTCGCCAGAGGTTGCCACGTTCCCCATTTTGGCGGGTGAGGGAAGCCATGAGAACCACATTCCCCGCTTTATCAATGGCCTGTTGCAGCGCGGCATCATCCTCGGTGGTGGTCGTGTTACTGAAGGGAATATCAAACGCAACCACCGCTGCCCCTTCGGCCTGCAATTTATCAATCAACTGGGCGTGAACACGGCGGGGCCAAGGCCAATGTTCGCGCAGTTGTTCGATGGACGGATCATCAATCCCCACCACGATGATGGGCAGGGGCGATTGACCCTGTGCTGTTAAAACCGTCAGGGCATCAAAGCCATTGAACTCCACGACATCCCACAGGCGGGTACTCGTGAGTCCTAAAAAAACCAAAAACACCAATAAATGGCGGAGAACATACGTTAGTAGCGCCATACTGCCCGAAAGCCTAACAGGGCCGATTGGTCTTTACGCCCCAGACCTTGCCCAAAAATCTCAAAAAGTTGCCGTTTGCTGCTGTCTTGCCATGTGGCACGCAGCGATACATCCCAATCCGGTTCTAGGCGTTCCGTTCCGGTATCGTTGGTGGTGCGCTCACTGCGTCCGGTTACTTTGGCGTTCAATACCCAACGCTGGGGCGCGAACCACGTTACACCCAATCCCACGGTGTGTTCTGGGAAGTAAGGCAGCGCAACGCGCGGATACACCGCATTATCGGTTCGGGTGTGGATATAACTGGCAGACCAGCTCCAATTATGTTGGGCATTTTGGGTCATTTGTTCCCACACCAAGCCCTTGGTCACCACCGTGCCTGCGGCAAAGCGGGGTGTGGCTTCCAAGGTTTCAGCGGATTCATTCGTGGCTGCGCCTTGCTGCCGCAAACGGTCGTACTGCGAGAGGCTGGAGGAGGGATTCAACAAATTCCCCGCCGTATCGTGCAAATTATCAATGGTGCGGTGGTCGGCAAAGGCGGTGAGGTAGCTATTACCCGCCAACTCCCATTCACCCTGCGCCCGCAGCCGTTTGAAACTGCCACCCGCTTGCACCCCCGGAATGTCGATAGGGATGCCGACGGTATCCATCGGCGCAAGGCTAACGGCATTGGCGGGGCGCACACCCGTTTGCCATGCAAGGCGGTAGGTGCTGTGCGATGAGGGATTCCACGCCACGCCCCAACTGGGCGACCAACCCGACCATTGCCGTTGAATCGCGGGGCTGGTGAGGCGGCTTTGTTGTCCGGTTGCCACAAAATTCAGCGTTGAAGAACCGGTTTGATTCAACTGAAAATCGGAATAATCGCCACCCAGTTGCCATTGCCAATCACCGCGCTGTGCTTTCCATGCGGCAAACCAGCGGGTGCTATCGCTGGCGGTATTGGAAAGAATGGTCGAATGGGTGTTCGTACCCAGTGCCTGCGTCCAAGCCGGTTTTTGGGATTGACCGGATTCGTAGCCCAGCGTCCATTCACCGCTTGGTTGGAGCGTGGTGAAGCGCATGCCAGCATCTTTATCTTCGCGCAGGTAGCCTTGATCCCAACTGCGTACATTGCTGCGCACCAAGGTATCGTCGCTGCCCTGACCCGCTCGCAGCCACAGGGCGCTGGTGGGGCTGATCTGCCATTGTGTGCCGATGTCGGTGCGCACGACATTGCCATGAATGCGGTCGCTGGCGGTGTTGATGGTCATGTCATCTAAACGGGGGCGGAATTCATCGCGGTACACGAATATGCCCCACTGCGCATGGGGGCGCAAACCCAGTGCGGTAATCAGGCTGGGCGTGGTCGCTCCGAAGGAATAGCGCGGGCTATCCCACTGCACAAATCCTGCCACAGGAATGGGTGCAACGCTGTAGCCGTTGGCGATGAGGGAGGGCGTGTTGGAATGGAAGGTATCGGCTTTGCTCCAATTCCATTCCGCTGACAAATAACCCGCAGGACGCGGCAATAAGGTGCTGCGCTGGGGTGATGCGCCGAATAATGTGGGGTCGGTGAGGTAGCCTTGCACCAGCATCGAATTGCGCAGGAGCGGATCGCTGGCACGTTCAGCGGCAAACAAATAACTACCCGCAAAAAACGGATGCTGGGTTTGGGCCGATAAACGCTTCGCCCATGATTCCAGCCCCAGCATGGCATACGCTGCGCCTAAACTGGAACTGCCTTGCTTATCGGTGGCAATCGGCGCTAACGATTTCATAAAAGGAAATCGGTCTCTAGCGCCCTGTGCTGCTGCAATGGCTGCTATCGGATTAAGAGCATCGCGCTGCATTTGCGCTTCGTAGAAATAGGGTAATGGGTCGTTCGGATCGGCTTGCTTGGCTTTGGCGATGGCTGCCATCGCTGCATCCATTCGACCTAATTGATACCACGCGATGGCGGTATGAATTTGTGCTTTGGCGTAACGCGGCTCCAGCAAACTGGCTTTCAGCAGGGCTTCTAGCGCCGCATCGGTATCGCCTTGGGTCAGCAGCAAAATGCCGCGACTCGTCCACGCCACATAATCATCGGGTGCTAATGCCAGTGCATGGTTGATGGATTGTGCCGCCGCATCCAGTCGGTGCGCACGGGTCTCCAATGCACCGCGATCTGCCCACGGTGCGGCGCGTTGGGGCGCAAGCTGGGTGGCTTTTTCCAAGGCAGTACGGGCGGGTGCAAAATGTTCTTGTTCGGCATACGTGATGCCCAGTCCGTGCCATGCGCGGTAATCGGTATCGGCGCGGGCGGTGGCGCTGGAAAACTCCTGTACCGCTATTGCACCCAAGCCGGCGAGCCGCGCCAATTCACCACTCACCAAAGCCAATTCCACCGATTGGGGGAATCGCTTGCGTGCTTCGGTCAGGATACGGCGTGCTTCAGTCCAATCGTTGGATAGCAGGGCGATACGTGCCAGTTGCGCGGGAATACGGTCATCGTTGGGGGATTGCAGTGCACCTTTTTGCAAGAGCTGGCGGGCTTTGTCGAAGTCACCTGCGAACAAGGCGGCATCGCTACCGAATAACCAGCTTCCATCGGCCCGCAGTGAATTGACCCATTGCACCCGTTCACGCGGATTGAGTAGCACCCGTTTTTTGGGAGCGCGACCGACTTCGGTGACGGCTTGCTCGTTGGCTTGAACTTGCACATTACCCGATTCGTTCGTGAAATGGACTTCGCCATTCATTACGGAAACGGTGGTGCTTCCATCGTCATGCACTTCCATTTCCCACTCAGTGCCGAGAATGCGTGCGAGACCGGAGGGGGTTGCGATGCGCAGTTTGTCGGGTGTGGCTTTGGACTGCATCCACGATTTACCCTTGAGCAAAGACACACTGGTATCGGTATCTTTGCCGTTACCAATTTCTTTGATCTCAAACATACTGTTGCGCGAAAGGCGAAGCTGGCTTTTATCGGAAAACAGCAATGCCATCGTGCTGTCGTCCAATGTGCGGACAAAGTTACCGCTATACAGCAGTTGTTTGATTTCCGCGCTCGCCCACGGTGCAGTCACACTCGGTCGCCGCTCGGCTTTGCCGACAATGGATACGACTTCCGCTGTATTCGGTTCTGCTGCATGATTGATCCCCGACAGACACGCGCCTGCACACCCTAAAGCAATGTATCGAACCAAATTTGTCATCACAATCTCCATCAACAGAACAGAAAAAATCTGCACCGACTGTAACGGAAAACAGCAACAAAATCGTGAGAGAAAGGGGGGATGCCGAGAGAACAGTGTAAACCAGTTCGGCAAAAGAAGAAGCAAGAAAATCTGGGGTGGCTGATGGGGCTCGAACCCACGACAACAGGAATCACAATCCTGGACTCTACCAACTGAGCTACAGCCACCGTAGAGGCGCAATTATACGCCTGAATAAACCCGATAAAGACCGCTTGAAGGCTTAATTGCCGCTTTCTTGAAGATTTTGTGCAGAACGGGCAGGGCGTTTGACCACAATCTCGGTTTTATAGCGACGTTCCAGCAGTTTCTGATACGCCTGATTCTCAGCACGCGCCACCATTTGCCCGAATTGTTCCTGCTCTTGCGCGGCATTGGTTTTTTCACTGGGCACGCGGGGTAGCACTTGGTTGATACGCACCACGGCATACCCTTTGTTACCTAAATCTACGCCGACCCATGCGGGGAGTTGGGAAATATCCGCACGCAACACGGCATCCATCAATTCGCTAGGAACCATCGGTTGTTGCCCTTCACGGGTGATGATGGTGGAAGCGGGTAAGGTATTGGGTGCAGTGGTTTTCCATTGCGCCATTTTGTCAGCCCCTTCTTTTTTCGCCATATCCGCTGCTTGACGCAGTTGCAAACGAGTTTTTACATTGTCACGGATGTCTGCCAAGGGCGAAACATGGGCGGCTTGGTATTGGGTAATGCGTGCGGCTGCCAGTTGTTGCGGTGCTACCTCGACGGCCTCGGTATTGCGTTTCTTTTCAATCGAATCGGCGCTAAAAATGGCGGTTAGCAACTTGGCGTTGCTCAATGCACTTTTATTGCCTGCGGATGCTTTGCGTGTCAGCCCTTCTGCGGTGCGAATTTCGAGTTTGAAGCGTTCAGCAACCGTTTTCAGGTTATCCGATTGCTCGTAAACCGCATTGGTGAAAGAATCTGCCATTTCAGGAAACTTCTTTTGTGCTTCCTGTGTTTTCAGGTCGGCTTCAATGGTGGCTTTGAGTTCTTCAAAGCTGCGTTGCTTACCGCCTTTGATTTCGGTGAGTTTGATGATGTGAAAGCCGAAGTCGGATTCGACTACATCGCTGATGTCACCGGTTTTCATGGCAAACACCGCATCCTCAAAAGGTTTCACCATTGCACCTTTCGCAAAATAGTTCAAATCCCCCCCATTGGCTGCGGAGCCGGGGTCTTGCGAATTTTTCTTGGCTACATCGGCGAAGGAAGCGGGCGTTTTACGCACTTGTGCCAAGAGCGCATCCGCTTGCTCGCGGGCTTTTTTGCGCTCGGCGGCAGGCATATCCTTGGAAGCGTTGATGAGAATATGGCTAGCGCGGCGTTCTTCTTTTTCAGCGAACTTGGCGGCGTTATTGTCGTAATAGCTCTTAACGTCTTTTTCGTTGAGCGTAATGGATTTTTTGACGGTATCCAAATCCAGCACGACGTATTCCACCGTTGCTTTTTCCGGTACTTCAAACAATTTGGCGTTGGATTGGTAAAACGCCTCAATCTCTGCATCAGTGGGATTTACTTTACCGATGTAGTCTGCCGTTTGGAATGGGGTAATTTGTACTTCGCGGCGTTCAAAAAAAGCGTTCAATGCCACACGCGCCAGTGCGGGTGAAGCAACGACGCTAGAGGGAACGGCTTGCTCCACACCCCGCAAGGCGAGCTGTTGGCGGATGCTGGCTTCCAGCCCTTCGGTGGTCAAGCCTTGGGCGGCGGCGATTTGCTGGTAACGCTCTTTATCAAAGCTACCATCGGCATGGCGCAGCGAGGCGATAACGGGGTTGGAGCGCAATTCGGCTGCCAAGCGGTTATCCGTAGCGAACCAATGGGCATCTTTCACTTTGGCTTGCAGCACCCGTTCACGCACGAGGTTTTCCAAGGTCATATAACGCGCATCGGGTGTATCGAGCAGCTTCACATCGACATTGGGGTTGGAGGCACGCACACGTTCAATCTGCATTTTGTGGGCGTTGTCCCATTCGGTTTGGGTAATGCCTCGTCCATTGACACTGGCGACATCTTTGCCCAGTGCATCAATGCTGCGGAAGCCGTCAACTCCCACCAGAACAAATGCCGGAATTATCAACAGGAACATGAGGAACATCATGACCTTGCTATGCTTGCGAACCAAATCAAACATGCGCTATCGCTCCGTAAAAAACCAATAAAAAAAGGCGAACAGTGTACTGTTCGCCTTTTGGGGTTTTATGGTGGGTGATGACGGGCTCGAACCGCCGACCTACGCCTTGTAAGGGCGCCGCTCTACCAACTGAGCTAATCACCCCACCTAAACTTTAAAATTCAATTCAAAGCATCCTTCAATGCTTTACCTGGGCGAAACTTCGGAACTTTCGCGGCCTTTATTCTAATCGATGCGCCAGTTCGTGGGTTACGACCTGTACGTGCTGAACGCTTGCCGACACTGAAAGTACCAAATCCTACCAGAGAAACTGTACCACCTTTTTGCAATGTATCCTTCACTGCATCAAGCGTGTATTCTAATGCACGAGAAGCCGCTGCTTTCGAAATATCTGCATTATTTGCAATGTATTCAATCAATTCTGTCTTATTCACATGGACCTCTTGGCATCTCTGGGCTTTTTTGAGCACTGCTACAGCACTCCTGAGCGGCCTGAAATTCTAATCGTATTTCGGTTCAATCAGCCATTCCCGACGAAAAAGCCACTCTTGGGGGTGCCAAATGTTGGAAAAAGTCACTTCTCCGCTCTTATGGCGACTTTTTATATGCCAACGGGAACCCAATACCGTGCATTGGGGCTTGCAAGGCGGCTCGGTTTCATCGTTGTTGTTTTGATACCACACTACGGCATCAAATTCCTTCAATAAATAGCGTAAACGCGGTTCGGGCGGCAATTCAGGCTGGAATGCACCCGTATTTCGCCCATCCACATCATAGGGGATGCGGCGCACTTGGGGTAAAACGAATTGAAAGCGTTCGTATTGACCCGTGAATCCGTTGGGAATCGCTACCCGTTGACCTTGGAGGGCATCCCCGATGGGCGGGTTGTACTGGGCATTGGCATGGGTGAGGGGTTGCACCATCAAACCAAAACCAGCGTACACCAGCCCCACCGCCGAAAGCGTAGCCGGACGCAACCATTTTGGATTCCAAAATCCGGCGATCACACTTGCTGCACCAGTACCGATAACCAGCATGAACATCGCCACTTCGATAGAGGATGCAATACCCAAATCACCCGTGACCCAGCCAACACGCCCCATAATCAGTAACGCAGGTAAGATGAGTACCAAGGTGGCACGGAATGACCATGCGGGTAGCTTTTCCCATTGCAGCGCCATCAGGATCGCCAAGGCGGGCATGGCGGGAATTAAATAGCGTTCGGAACGCTGGCTGGGAATCGTGAAAACCACCAACCACACCGCTAGCCATATCCACAAAATGCGCTGCGAAGGGTTTTGCGTCGATTCCGAACGGATGGCGGTTTGGCGGATATTTACCACCATCCAGCCCACTACCACCAGAAAAAGCAAGCCCGCGTTAATGGGATACGCCAGCAACTGCGGCCACATCGGGTATTCACCGGACAGGGCGTTGTGCCAATAGCCTTGGGCGTTTGACATTTTTCCACCGTTTTCACCGACGACAAATTCGTGCCACACCGCAGCCGGATCGGGGTCAAGCGCAAACCACAGTCCAAAAATCGCCACCGCCAACACAGTACTCCACGCGATGCCCACGGTCGGGCGCAGCATCATCCGCCAATTTTGAGGTTTCCAACCTTGCCAAGGCTGCAAAAATACCACCGCACACCACAAGGCCGCAGCCGCAGGAGCCGCCAGTGCAAACGATTTATACAAGCAGCCAATCCCCATCGCTATGCCGATGAGCGTGTACGTGAGCGCATTCCACCGCGCCACACCACCCTGCCAGAGTAGCCACCACATCGGCAGCGCCAGCCAGAAAGTCTCAGGGGCGGATGTTAAGTAGACACGTCCGTAGCGAAAGGTCGAGAAAAACAGCAGATACAAACACGCGGCAATGATCGCAGTGCGCCATTCTTTGCAGATGCGGTGCGTGAAAAAGGCGATGAATCCGGTCGTGCAGAAGGTATACAGCACGCTCGGCAGACGCAGCGCCCACAGTTGCCAATGCTGACCCCAATCCCCCGCTACCATCGCTTGCCAAAAGAGCAGCGGCGGTTTGGTGTTGCGCATGTGGGAAAGTTCCGATTGCAAGGGCAACCAGTGACCCGATTCAGCGGTCATGCGGGCGATGTGGATGTAAACCATCTCGTCGCCATTGGTGGGGGCGTAGGGGCTGTTGAGTCCGAAAAGGTACAAAATCCCGACCAGTATCAGCAAAACCACCCAAGCCCAATGCACCCGTTGCATAGTTAATCCTTATGGCGTTTGAAAGTCCAGCGGTCGTTGGCTAAAAAGTTACTCACGCTGGCGGCCAAAATGGCGACGATGTTAGCAAGGCGGTAATCCATGCTGCTGGAGAGCAACAGCGTTAAAACATATTGAATCCCGCTACCAAACGCCGAGGCGGTGACGTATTGCCCAAATTCAATACCCAATAAACGCAGGCTAACGGGTTGCTGGGCTTCTTCGGCTTCCAGTTGGCGCACGCGATCCGCCCATGTCCAGAGCCGATTCCACGTAAAGTTATTCATAGTCGCCAACGTAATCGCCAATGCCAGCGAAAAGTAGGGTTTTTGGTAATTGGCTTCTATCGTATTAAAGATATATTCATGTCCCAAATACAGCACCACCAAATTCACCACCGTGCCACTCGCACCCACAATGCCGAATTTAATATAACGGTAGCGTTCAATCCAGCGGAGGAGTTTTAATACAAAGGTACGCATATTGAATTTATATTTCTATACAGGATTGGTATAAATCGGGTATAGAGGATGGGGCAATTCTGAATTTTGTTCCATGGTTGTGACCGCTGCGGGCATCAAAATCGACATAAATCAATCCCGATGCAATGGCATCAATGAACTTATCTTGCGATAGGGATCGGAGCATACGTATTTTGTGGTAATGGAAAAAATCTTTTTTAGATTCACGTTTACGCTTGGCTTGAACGTAAAAGCAGTTATGCAGCTTAGAACCCAGCTTGTAGAAAAGGTCATCGAATCCCCAATAGGGTTGTGGAGCAAGCTCCGCTAAACCGATGCGTTCTTCTACCGAATTTTTCCACTCTGCATGGCGTGGGGTAATGTGTGAGGCATCAAAAGAAATAACAATTTTTCGTTGGATTCTATCGACGATTACGCAAAATCCCCGATCAGAATACAATTTGGCGGAAATAGTTTGCCTAAAACTTTTTTCGCTATCGGGATAGTTTATCCCAGCCTTTTGATGTTTCCAACCATAACAGGGTAGCAGTATTTTTGGAACAAACTTACAAGCAGTGGGAGACGGCTCCATGTGAAAAAGTGTAGTTAAGGAAGTAGCACCTTCACGCTGGGTTTTTAATTCCCATTCAGCGGCATTCGGAATAGGTAGATTATTTTCGGTGATTCCGAGTAAATCTTCTAATGTATTACCAATAGCACCATCATTACCCGGTCTGCGGCTTTCAATCCATCCTTTCTCTCTAATTTGACAAAGAGCTTCAATTAGAGAATCTTTGGTATAAGTTTTCATAGATTAAAATGGATTAAAAGAGCCTTGGTTTTTTCAATGCTTCTGTCAAACGTTTTTTCGATAATTCAATATAATCGGGTGATATTTCTATTCCAATAAAATTACGATTTAGTAATTTTGCTGCAATAGCAGTTGTACCACTTCCCATGAATGGATCGAGAATGAGCTGTGCATGGGTGCTTCCAATAATACGTTCAATTAAATCAACCGGAAAAGGAGCTGGATGCTCGTTTTTCATTTCTTGGGTAAATTCCCATACATCCCCATACGCATTGGCTTTGGGGGCTAATTTGAAATCGGGTTTTGGAATTAAATAAATCACTTCATAAGTTGGCAAAAAATAGCCGGGGTTGAAGTTAATTCCGCCTTTCCTGCGCCAAATAATGATTTGCCGCACTGGTAAATCGCGGATAATATCACTGCGGTCTTGAATTAAACCATTTTGAACGCGCCATTTGTGGTTATAGAAAATCGCCCCATCATTTTTGATAAGGCGGTACATTTCTACAAGGCAATTATGTTGCCAGTCGGCATATTCCTCACTGGGTATATTATCATTATAATGGCTATAACCTTTTTGCAAAGCATTGCCTGCCCATTTCCCACTTTTGGTATTTTCTTTCATCCCATTCCCTGTTGAATTTTTCAGGTTATAGGGAGGGGATGTCACCACTAAATCCAGCGATTCGGACGGCATGGATTGCATCACCGTTAAAGAATCACCACAGATAAATTGATTGATAAACTGATTATTCGATTCCATCATACGGATTTATTACGCGATCATGCTTGCAAATAAACCAACGCTTGTTGGATCACCTTTTCAGGGGGAATGCGTTTAAGGCATTGGTTATCGCCATCGCAAAAAGTTAAGCGGTGGTTATAGGCCGATAGGCAGGGCGAGCAGGCGATGCCGCTTTCCAAAACCGTATTGCGCGAACCCAGCGGGCCGTACAGTTTGCCGGTTTCCGGGCCGAAAAATGCGATGGTTTGAATCGGCGTGAGCGTCGCAAAATGCCCCGGGCCGCCATCGTTGGTAATCAACAAATCGGCGGCGTGGAACAGCATCAACAACTCGCGGATGCTGCGCGTGTAGCCCGCTAAATTGATGCAAGCCGGATGATTCACCTGCGCCATCAAATCCTGTGCCAACCCCACATCGCCTTTCATGCCGATGATGCCTACTGCAAAATTCATAGCACACAATACACGCCCCACCTGCGCATAATGGGTAATCGGCCATGCACGTTCGGGCAAAATGCCGCCGCTGGCGTAGAGCAAAACCAGCTTTTTACTGTGTACCACGGGGTGGTCGGTGTGCAGTTGCTGGCGGTAGTTGGCGAGTTCGGCGGGGGTGAATTGAACCGTTAATTCGGTATCGGTTGGCAGGGCGCGAATCGGGGCAGCCTTGTTGCGCGGCATGGCAGAATCGGGCGAGGCGTGCGCTGTTTCTAACGCATCCACCAGCGATAAAAACTGTTTGCTGATGTGCTGATACGGGTTGTACGGAATCGCGTGGTTGATAAAACTGCCGCGATACAACCCCTCCTGCGTGTGCGGTGTAAATCCTACACGCACGGGTGCGCCTGTCGAAAAAGATAATAAGGCACTGACGCGAGAGAATAATTCACAATCAATAACGGCATTTAATCCGATATGGCGTAAATTCAAACTTACTTTGATAATATCGCGTATTAACGAAAATCCTGAGCTATCATCCAAACTGTGCATCCATTTTGAATCGGTTAATTGCAATAAGCGCGAAACCTCTTGATTCTTTTTTAATTGCAATATATGGATATTAGCACTCGGATATTTTCTTCGTAATTGCGCAAACATGGGGCCAGCCAGCACGATACTACCCATTTCGGATAATAAAATCACCAGAATATGCTGGGGATTCGCGTCCAGTTGGGCGGGTTTGCGCCACAACGCTGAGAACCGCACCCAGCCCGATACCGCCGCGCATAGCAACTGACCGACCCAGCGGTCGATAAAGCGTTGGGTTTGGATTTTCATAGGATGTTCTTACAAACCAGCAGCTGCGCGTAGCAATTGAACTTTATCGGTGCGTTCCCACGTAAATTCGGGTTCTTCGCGCCCAAAATGTCCGTAAGCAGCGGTTTTTTCGTAGATGGGGCGCAGCAAATCCAACATTTGGATGATGCCTTTGGGACGCAAATCAAAATGCTCATGCACCAATTCGGCGAGTTTTTCATCGGAAATCACGCCCGTGCCTTCGGTGTAAACGGTGACGTTCATGGGACGCGCCACGCCAATCGCATACGCCACTTGAATCTGGCATTGCCGCGCCAAGCCCGCCGCTACGATGTTCTTTGCTACATATCTTGCAGCATACGCCGCCGAACGATCCACCTTGCTGGGGTCTTTACCCGAAAACGCGCCGCCACCGTGTGGGCAAGCGCCGCCGTAGGTATCAACGATGATTTTGCGTCCGGTCAAACCGCAATCCCCTTGGGGGCCGCCGATCACAAAACGTCCGGTGGGGTTGATGAGGTATTTGGTTTCTTGCAACCACGCTTTGGGCAAAACGGGTTTGATGATTTCTTCAATCACCGCTTCGATAAAGGCGGGTTTCATGTGATGCCCGTCGCTCATCTCGGGGCTGTGCTGGCTGGAAAGCACGACCGTATCAATGCTGTGCGGCTTGCCATCGACATAGCGCATGGTGATTTGCGCTTTGGCATCGGGACGCAAAAAGGGCAA
>CALMCD010000371.1 GCA_937863075.1 uncultured Rhodoferax sp.
GGCAGGGGCGATCAGGTTGAGCAGGTGAAAGAATACGTCAAAGAGTCCCACAAGAGTCCCGTAGCGGTGGTTGGATGTGTCGGATTTTATAATCGACCCCATTTTCGCTTGATAAAGCATACAAAGCATAAAGCACACTATGGCTGTCTGGACACTTGGCATCAATCACACCACCGCGCCGCTGGATGTGCGGGGGCGGTTCGCGTTTGCCATGGACAAAATCGCGCCGCATTTGGACGCATTGCGGGGCACTTTGGAAAGTTCGCTGCACCATACGCCCGAAGCGGCTATCGTTTCGACCTGCAACCGCACCGAGATTTACTGTGCGGGCGACAAACCCGACCCCGAATCCACCCTGCGTTGGCTGGCGGATTTTGCCCACATCCCCCCCGATTCGCTGCGCAATCACACCTACAGTTTGCAAGACGGACAAGCGGCACGCCATGCGTTTCGCGTTGCCAGTGGGCTGGATTCGATGGTGTTGGGCGAGGCGCAGATTCTGGGTCAATTGAAAGATGCCGTCCGCGCTGCCGATGATGCTGGCGCATTGGGGACGATGTTATCGCAGTTATTTCAGCGCTCGTTTTCCGTTGCCAAAGAAGTGCGTACTGCTACTGAAATAGGAGCGCACTCTATAAGCATGGCAGCCGCTGCGGTGCGATTGGCAGGTAATTTATTTGAAGATTTGGCCCACATCAACATCTTATTCATCGGCGCGGGGGAGATGATTGAACTGTGCGTGACGCACTTTGCCGCCAAAAATCCGAAATCCATCGCCATCGCCAACCGCACCTTGGAGCGGGGTGAAAAACTCGCCAGCCGCTTTGGGGGCGAGGTGATGCACTTGGGCGATATACCCAATCGCCTGCATGAATTTGATGCCGTTATCAGTTGCACCGCCAGCACCTTGCCGTTGATTGGATTAGGAGCGGTCGAACGCGCCCTGAAAAAACGCCGCCGCCGCCCCATGTTCATGGTGGATTTAGCCGTGCCGCGCGATATTGAAGCCGAGATCAAAGAATTGGAAGATGTGTACCTCTACACCGTGGACGATTTAGCCACGGTCGTGCAAACCGCGCAGGCGAATCGGCAAGCAGCGGTCGCGCAAGCGGAAGCGATTGTGGATGCGGGTGTGCAAAGTTTTCTGCATTGGGTGGATCAGCGCAATAGCGTGCCGTTAATCCAGCAACTCAACGCGCAGGCGGATGCGTGGCGCACGGCGGAATTGGTGCGTGCCAAAAAGCTGCTTGCCAAAGGCGAACCCGTAGAGGCAGTTTTGGAAGCGCTTGCCAAAGGCATTACACAAAAAATGCTGCATGGTGCAATGGCGGAACTCCGCGCCGCCGATGCCCATTCCCGCGAACGCGCCAGCCATGCGATTGAGCATTTCTTTTTGCGAAATAAAAATTCATGAA
>CALMCD010000372.1 GCA_937863075.1 uncultured Rhodoferax sp.
CAATCGGCGCAACCAGCGGCGCAGCTCTTTGCGCACTTTGGCATCCAATGCGCCAAAGGGTTCATCCAATAACAGCACTTTGGGTTCGACTGCCAAGGCGCGGGCGAGTGCGATACGTTGGCGTTGTCCGCCGGAGAGCTGGGCGGGATAGCGATCTGCCAGCCAGTCCAGTTGCACGAGGTTGAGCAAATCGTGGACTTTTTTTGCAATCGCCGCTTCGCTGGGGCGCACATTGCGCGGACGCATCCGCAAGCCAAACGCCACGTTATCGAATACGGTCATGTGGCGAAACAGCGCGTAATGCTGGAACACAAAGCCCACTTGCCGTTCGCGTACATGGACATTGGTGGTGTCTTCGCCGCTGAACAGGATATTGCCGCTATCGGGCGATTCCAGCCCCGCAATAATGCGCAATAGCGTGGTTTTGCCGCAGCCCGACGGCCCTAACAACGCCACGAGTTCGCCGGATTCAATCTCCAAATTGACGTGGTTCAGTGCCTTGAAGCTACCGAATGCTTTGCTGATGTTTTGAATCGTAATGCTCATGATGTAACTTTGTCTTGGGTAAAGGGTTCTGGCGGTAAGGTAGCGGCGGCTTTTTCAGCGCGTTCAAATTTCCATTCCACAAACGATTTCACGAGCAGCGTAACCAGTGCCAATAGCGCCAACAAAGAAGCCACGGCAAAAGCCGCAACCGATTGGTATTCGTTGTACAAAATTTCAACGTGTAGGGGCATGGTGTTGGTTTGCCCACGAATGTGACCGGATACGACCGACACCGCGCCAAACTCGCCCATCGCGCGGGCGTTACAGAGGATTACGCCGTAAATCAACCCCCATTTGATATTGGGCAGCGTGACGTGCCAGAAGGTTTGCCAACCGCTTGCGCCCAATACTTGCGCGGCTTGTTCTTCATCCGTACCTTGGGCTTGCATCAAGGGAATCAGCTCACGGGCGATGAAGGGGAAGGTGACAAACACCGTTGCCAAAATAATCCCCGGTACGGCAAAAATGATTTTGATGTCGTGTGCGGATAACCACGGGCCGAACCAGCCTTGCGCACCGAACAGCAGCACATAAACCAACCCTGCCACCACGGGTGAAATGGAGAAGGGCAAATCGACCAAGGTCGTTAAAAATGCCTTGCCTCGAAATTCGTATTTGGCAATCGCCCACGCTGCGGCGATACCAAAAACCAGATTCAGCGGCACGGCAACGGCGGCGGTGAGCAGGGTGAGGCGAATCGCGCTCCACGCATCGGGTTCAGCAAAGGCTTCCAAGAATACGGAAGTTCCCTTTTTGAAGGCTTCTGCAAATACCGCTGCCAGTGGCAACAGCAAAAACAAAGCCATGAATCCCAGAGCGGTGGCGATGAGGGTGTACTTAACCCATGCTGGCTCGGTCGTACCCGCGCGGGCGGAATGGGCGTGAGAAAGAGTGTGGTTCATGGTGCCTTCAAGGTGTAGCGGTGGAGCGTTGACGCTGCCAGCTTTGCAAGGTGTTAATCAGCAGCAACATGGCAAAGGAAAACAACAGCATCACGACGGCAACCGCAGTCGCTCCGGCATAGTCGTATTGCTCTAACTTGCCAACGATGATGAGCGGTGTAATTTCCGACACCATCGGCATATTGCCCGCGATAAAAATCACCGAACCGTATTCGCCAATGGCACGCGCAAACGCCATCGCAAAGCCGGTCAGCAGGGCGGGTGCAATCGAAGGAAAAATGACATAGCGGAATGTTTG
>CALMCD010000373.1 GCA_937863075.1 uncultured Rhodoferax sp.
CTGCCTTGGTCGATACCACTGTACCTTTTTAACACCGAGGCGAAACTTTTTTTTAGGAAACAAAAATGGCATTTATTTGGACAAAAATTGCAGAAGCCGCTGGCGCGGTTGCTCAGGGCGTGTTGACCGTTGGCACGGTATTTCGCTACGCCGGCAACGAATACATCGTTGTAAACACGTATCCCGATGGACTGTCTAGCGACACAGCATCGCTCAACTACCTGTTGCAACACGGCTTCATCACGCATGCAGATGGCACGAATACGCCCATTGCAGACCCCAATGCAGCTTTGTACATCCGCTCCAGCATCACAGGCAACACCACATACGAACAGTTGGCAACCGCCGAGCATGGTTTTCAGGCCGTCGCTGGCACAAGCTACTTTTACGGCGACCCCGCAGGAAGCGATTACGGTATCGTAACTGCCGTGCAAACCGCACAAGCTGCTGCGTTTTACAACGACCTGTTCCAAGACCCCGGTTACTTTACAGTAGTGCGTGCTTACACCGGAAACCCTGTTATCAACCAGCCTGTGTACCAGATGATTGACGTTACACCGCCCGCTGTAACGCTCTCCGACAAAGTGACCGCTGGCTTCACCAAAACGGTCGAAAAACTCAACGAAAACCGCACGCATATCAAAGCGGCGGAAGCGGATATTGCGGGTCTGAAAACCCGCGTAACGGCGGTTGAAGGCGTTGCTGCATCGAAGGCGGCGATTGACGATGCAGCGCTGGCATCGACCACTACCGTGTTGTCGGCTGCAAAGACAATGCAGGAAATCAGCGATGCTGAAACCCGCGCGAAAAACTCGGCAGTCGAAACCATCATGGGCGGTGCGACTAGCGCACAGCTCGACACGATTAAAGAGTTAGGCGAAGCACTGACTGCGGTGTCTGGCGATGGTCTGGCTGCTATCAACTCTGCATTGGCGAAACGCGTCAGCGTCGAATCTCAAACGCTCACGACTGCCGAAAAAGCCCAAGTCCACACCAATTTGGGAATCAAATCGGCAGCCGACACGACTGCTGAAATCACTGCTGCCGTGGCTGCTGCAACTATCTCCATGAACGATTTGTTGGGTAATGTGGCTGCGGTTGATATTGACGCGATGTTCGCTGCCGTGCAATCTTATTGATTGACTTATGACGCTCGTCCAACACATCGCCAACTGGCTCCAGCGCATGATCTGGCGCTTGACTGTGCGCTGTGGGACGAGCGTTGTAGATTTCGGCCCATACCCCGGCTCCCGTGTGGCGTTTATCCACGTCAACACGGGGGTGACGGGAGTATCACCAAGGGCTGGCTGCGTCACGGCGCAAATCGCGCCAATAGAAACAGCTGCCCTTGGAGATAGCCCCGGCCACACCATGCAAGACCACGTACTTGACTGCACCAAAATGACCGTGCTTTGTGGCATTCCAGATGCCAACGGCTACGCCACGATTACGGTCGTTGGTAACACCGAAATGGTCGGCAGATACTCCATAAACTGGCAGCGCATCGTATGACCACAGCCGACATCATCGCCCTATTCAGACTCCCGCCCGGTGAAGCGAGCGCATACCTCGCCAACCGCACCGGAATTGAGGTCACCTACGACTGGGCGCAGTTGTGGCAAGACGAACACGCGCTTGCATTCACCGTTTCCCGCCTCGCGCGGGCGGATATTTTGGATGCACTCTACAAAGGGATTGAAGCCAGCGTAGCGGGCGATATGTCCCGCCGAGATTGGACAAAATCCGCCACCGAATTACTCAAAAAAGAAGGCTGGTGGGGCGAGAACATCGTACCCGTAGGCACGTTGGGCGACACTGTTACGACCGTGTTCAATTCCCGCCGCGTGGGGTTTATTTTTGACACCAACATCACCACCGCCGCCGCAGCAGGGCGGTGGGAACGGCTGCAAAGCACAAAAGCAACCTACCCCTATTTGACCTACAAAACGCGCGAAGACGGGCGCGTGCGGGAGGAACACGCGGCATGGAACAACATCACGTTGCCAATCGACCACGCATTCTGGCAGACGCATTACCCGCCCAATGGCTGGCGCTGCCGCTGCTTTGTCTTGCCAATGCGCCAAAAAGAGGTGGATGCCGACCCCAACCTAATCACCACCGCACCGCCGCTTGAATACGTGGGTTGGGCAAACCAATACACAGGGTTGACCGAGCAAGTTCCCAAGGGTATTGACCCCGGCTGGGCGTACAACGCGGGCATTGCAGGTGAGCGTGCCAAGGCATTAGCAGCCACCGAACAAACCAAACTCGCCCAATGGCATCCAGCCGTTGCCGCGCAGTATCGGGCGGATAAAGATGGCCGATGAACTGCTTTCTATCATGGTCTCGAATGAGGGCGTAGTCGATGCCCTCAACGCCCTATCGCAGCGTATGGGCAACCTGTCGCCCGTCATGCGTGATATAGGGCAAGGGCTGGAACGTGAAATCAGAAAACGCTTTGCAAGCGAATCTGACCCCAACGGTGCGGCGTGGCATCCGTTAGCCGCTAGTACCAAGCTCAATCGGGCAAAGACGGGGGCGCAGGGCGGGATATTGGAGCATTCCGGCACGATGCTGGAATTATTGGGGTGGCAAGCGTCCGATAAGTCGGTGCAAGTGGGTTTCACCCAGCCCTATGCCGTTCACCACGAGTTCGGCACGCGGAAGATGCCACGGCGTGGGATGCTTTTTGGTGACCAAAACACGGGCGAATTGGGCGCAAGTGATGAAGCGCTGGTGTTGGATTTGCTGGCTGATTACTTGGCGGGTTGATTAACGGCATCCACCCAACGATTTGCATTCCTTTTTCAAAGCATCTAATGATGCCCGCAGCTCTGTGGTACGGGCTTCGCAGCGGTTAGAGATAACTAGCATTTCGGTAGATAGCGATTGTTCTAGCGTCGCTCCGGCAAGGTTGTTATTGGCTCGCAGTTTTCTATCCTTCAACTCCTGAATTTGCCCATCACAAGTGGCATTATTGTTGTTGATTGCAGCCGTGGTTTCAGGGATAAATCGTATTTCCAATTCTTGCCGCCGCCGCTCGTTTTGGCTATTGGCAATTTGGTCTTGCATCTTCTGCACATGGGTTTTTGGCTTGGGCTTTTCACTGCCTTCACTGGGTGCGCTAGGCGTTGCAGCAGGTTTTTGAGCTGCCTCTTGTGGCGCAGCGGTTACATAGCCCGATGCAGGTCGTATTGTCATAACTTCGCCCGTGGCAGAACCCGCACAAGGCGCGTCCTGAAACGTAATCCGACCATCCGGCAACGTGCATTTATTCACCGCCCACGCTTGCCCCGCACACACCGCCAGTAGTGCGA
>CALMCD010000374.1 GCA_937863075.1 uncultured Rhodoferax sp.
GTTTTAACGCCCCGCCTTCACTTCCGCAATCAAATAATCCGCGATTTGCAAAACGCGCGGCATACTACCTGCCAGTGTGCCGTCAATGTAAAAACGACCTGCAATGCCCAGTGCGGGTACGCCTTCGAGTTTGTAGGCGTTTTGAAGCTGGGTCATGCGCGATGCCTTGGTGGCGGTGGAGAAGGAGTTGTAACTCTCCAAAAACTTGGTTTTGTCCACCCCTTGTGCGACCACCCAGTCCACGATTGCATCGCGGGTGCTGAGTTTGATACGGTCTTTGTGAATGGCAGAAAACACGCTGACTTGCATTTTTTCTACCAACCCCATCGCCTCCAGCGCCAAGAACAAGCGTTGCTGCGGAGCCATTCCATCGTTAAAAGCGACATGGGCGCGGCGGAATGCGACATGGGCGGGAACTGTCTTCAGCCATGCCGATAGGGTGGGTTCAAACGAATTGCAATGGGGGCAAAAATAACCGAAAAATTCCACCACATCCACTTTGCCAGCGGGAGCTTCTACCGGAGCGCGTGGATCGACTATCAGATAGTCTTTTCCCGCTTCGGGTTTTTTGGCTTGTGCGTGGGCGAAACCAGTCCACAGTGTGGAGGATGCCAGCACTGCACCCGCCACACCCGTAGCGGCTTGTGAAAATTCACGGCGATTCATGCTCATTGGTTCATTCCTTTGTTGATTAAGGCAGCAATAGGTGCAGGCGTTAGCGTTCTACCCGCACCAAACTTGTTTCCATGCCCATGCTGGCCATTTTATCTTTCATGCGCTCGGCTTCTTCCTTGGAGGTGTAAGGCCCCATGCGCACGCGATAGACCGGACGACCCGATTGATCCCGTTCCGTAATTTTGGTTTGAACGCCGGACAATGCCAGTTTGGCACGTTGGTTTTCAGCCTCATCTTGCGAACGGAAAGCACCGAGCTGGACAAAATAACTAAACGTTTCAGGTGAACCCGCCGCTGACTTGGATTTAGAACGAATCAAATCGCCCACCGGATCGGGGGTTGTAGATTTGTGTTCAATCTGCGTCACATCGGGTTTAGGGATGGGCGTTGCGGTGGGGATTTTCATCGCGCTCGGTTCGTTAGAAGCGGTCGATTGCTGTTCTGAACTGGATGAAGTAGCACCCGATGCCCTGGGTTCCGCGCCCGAAGCCGGTTGCAATGGTTTCATGGGATTTTTGCCGTACAAAGGCGAATTGGGATCCCAATTTTTGTTTTTCTCAGTTTCCGCTTCATCCTGACTAGGGGAGCGGGTTTGCGCCTTGTTGATTTGGGGCGCAGGGGTTTTGTTGGCGTAGGAAAACACAAAGAACGCGATGCCTAGCCCCATGAGAACACCGAGGATAACCCCCAAAATCAACCCGCCCCGTTGGCGTTTAGGAAATGGGCGGACGATAGTTTGCATAGTCTGCATAATAAAAAGACCCCTTACATTTTGTGCGGTGCGCTGACACCCAGTACCGCCAAGCCATTGTGCAAGACCTGCGCAGTTGCTGCCACCAAGGCAAGCCGTGCCAATTTGACACCTTCATTTTCCACCAAGATACGCTCTACATCGTAATAACTGTGGTAACAAGCGGCAAGTTCCCGTAAATAAAAAGTTACATCGTGGGGGGCAAAACCTTCAGCGGCAGTGGTCAGCATATCAGGGTATTTAGAGAGCAACTGCATCAAGGCTTGCGCTTGTGGACTATCCAATGCCGATAAATCCACATTTTCCAAATTTTCTACCGCCCCGCCCCATGCCGCCAGCACCGAGCAAATCCGCGCATGGGCATATTGCACGTAATAAACGGGGTTATCGTTATTCTTTTGCACCGCCAAATCGACATCAAAGGTGTATTCGGTATCGGGTTTACGGCTTAACAAGAAGAAACGCACGGCATCTTTCGATGTCCATTCAATCAAATCACGCAGCGTCACATAACTGCCCGCGCGTTTGCTGATTTTGACTTCTTCACCGCCTTTGACCACGCGCACCATCGTGTGCAGCACGTAATCGGGGTAGCCTTGGGGAATACCGACATCCGCCGCTTGCAAACCCGCACGCACACGGGCAATCGTGCCGTGGTGATCCGTTCCTTGAATGTTCACGACCTTGGTGTAACCGCGTTCCCACTTGGTGATGTGGTAGGCGACATCCGGCACAAAATAGGTGTACGTTCCGTCTTGCTTTTTCATCACGCGGTCTTTGTCATCGCCGTAATCGGTGGATTTCAGCCACAACGCGCCGTCTTTCTCGTAGGTTTTACCGTTCGCAATGAGTTTATTGACCGCGTTTTCTACCCGTCCGCTGGTGTAGAGGCTGGATTCCAAATAATACGCATCAAACTTCAGGTTAAAGGCTTGTAAATCTTTATCCTGCTCGCGGCGCAAATAGGCTACCGCGAAGTTGCGGATGGATTCCATATCCTCCACATCGCCGCTGGCGGTAAAGCTGCGGTCATCGGCGGTCACAGTGGATTGGGCGATGAAATCAGAGGCTATATCGGCAATGTAATCACCGTTGTACGCCGATTCGGGCCATTCGGCATCACCGGGTTTGAAGCCTTTGGCGCGGCATTGTGTGCTGTTGGCAAGGGTTTGAATTTGCACGCCCGCATCGTTGTAATAAAACTCGCGGTGAACATTCCAGCCTTGGGTGGAAAATAACTGGCAAATGGCATCGCCCAATGCGGCTTGGCGACCATGCCCTACGTGCAGCGGGCCGGTCGGGTTGGCGGATACAAATTCCACCAAAATACGTTGCCCGTTATCGGCTTGGTAGCCATAGCGTTCACCTTGCGTTAATACGGTGCGCACGACTTCTTGTTTCGCTGAGGGTTTTAAGCGGATATTGATAAAGCCCGGCCCTGCAATGTCCACATCCTGCACCCATTGCGTGAAGCAGGGTTGTTGCAAGAGGGCAGCGCGGAGCTGTTCCCCCAGTTGGCGGGGATTTTGTTTCAAAGGCTTGGCGAGCTGCATGGCGGCGGTGATAGCGTAATCACCATGCGCGGCCATTTTGGGCGATTCAAATGCGGCTTTGGATGCCGAGCCGGGGGCGATTTGCTCTAAGCAAATGGCGAGTGTTTCGAGGAGTTGGTTTTTTACGGATTGCATGGCTTATTTTACGAGGCAGGGGGGCAATCCTTGTCAACCGAGGTACTACGGTGACGTTATAGTGCCACAGCCAATCCGTTTTTGGCTTCTTTATTGCGATTATTGAAAGGATCAACCATGAACAAACTTCTCACCTTCTTGGCACTGGGCATTTCTCTTTCTTTGGGTGCTGCACATGCTGCGGATACGCCCGCTTCCGCTCCGGCAAAAGCGGCATCTGCTGCACCTGCGACTTCTGCACCGCAAGGTAAAGGCCCTCATGGTCAGCAAAACAAAATGAAGTCTTGCAACCAAGACGCTGGCGAGAAAAAAGGCGATGAGCGCAAAGACTTCATGAAAGAGTGCTTGAAGAAAGACGGCCCTCCTCCAGCCGATGCCAAGCCCACTCAGCAAAATAAGATGAAGATGTGCAATCAGGAAGCTGGCGACAAGAAGGGTGATGATCGCAAAGCATTCATGAAAGAATGTTTGAGTGCTAAAAAACCCGATGCAAAACCCGAAGCCAAAAAACCAGAAGCTGGTAAATAAGGTTTAACCCCCAATAATCTCACGGTAACGCTGCGCCGCGCGGCGTTGCCCGTGGTGCAAATTCGCGCAAGTCCGTGATAATCCTGCACCATGAAGATTATTAACCTGTTCAAAAACGCCTTCAGTATCCACTGGGCAGTGGGGCTACTGATGACTGCTTTGGGGCTTGTCGCCCTTGCCGTATTGTTTGTGATTGGTAGTGCGATTTACTACTATCCGCAACTGCCAGATACTTCCTCCCTCTCCAATTACAAGCCCAAGCAACCATTGCGCGTTTTCACTGCCGATGGGGTCGAGATTGCTGGTTTTGGTGCGGAAAGGCGCGTTTACCAGCGTATTGATCAAATCCCCCAGTTGATGAAAGATAGCCTGCTGGCGGTGGAAGATTCCCGTTTTTATTCCCATGCCGGATTAGACCCGATTGGCATCGGGCGTGCCATCGTCGCCATTTTGACGGGCGGGCGCAGACAAGGCGCATCGACCATCACGCAGCAGGTAGCGCGGACTTTTTTTCTGGATCGTTCCGTCACGGCTGAGCGCAAAATCAAAGAAGCTTTGCTGGCCGTCAAAATTGAAAGTCAGTTGACCAAAGATCAGATTTTGGAACTGTATATGAACCAGATTTATCTCGGTTCACGCGCTTATGGTTTTGAGGCGGCGGCGCAAGCCTATTTCGGCAAAACCCTTTTCGCACTCTCGCCCGCTGAATGCGCGATGCTGGCGGGGTTACCCCAAAATCCTTCGTTTGCCAATCCGCACCGCAATTCGGTGAGCGCCCGCAATCGCCAGCTCACGGTACTTTATCGGATGCACCATCAGGGCGTGTTGGACGATGCCCAGTACGAAGCCGCCAAAGCCGAGCCGTTGAAATTACGCAAAGCCACCGATTTCGATGTCCATGCCGAATATGCCGCAGAGATGGTGCGCCAGCAGGTGTACGCGCAATACGGTGAATTGACCTACACCACCGGATTGCATGTGACGACCACCCTGCGTGCCAGCGAACAAGAAGCCGCTTACACCGCCTTGCGCCGTACCTTGATTGAACACGCCTTGCGTCAAACGTGGAGTGGCCCTGAAGGAAACGAGCCACTGCCCGATGACCCCAAACCCAGCGATACCGCGATTACCCAAGCCCTTTCCGATTATTTGGACGATGAAGATTTACGCCTTGCCGTAGTCACCAAGGCTTCGTCCAAGGGGGTTACTGCGGTGCTGGGTTCCGGTGAAGTGGTACAAATTACCGGTACGGGTTTGCGTCCGGCACAATCGGGCTTGGCGGATAACAGTGATCGCAATTTGCGCATTCGCCGTGGTTCTATCGTGCGGGTGTACCAGCAGGGCAAAACGTGGACGCTGGTGCAATGGCCGCAAGCACAAGGTGCGCTGGTAGCGGTTGATCCAGCGAATGGCGATATTCGTGCGCTGGTGGGCGGATTCGATTTTTACCGCAACAAATTCAACCATGTGACGCAAGGTTGGCGGCAACCGGGTTCTAGCTACAAGCCGTTTATTTATTCTGGTGCGATTGAAAAAGGCGTACAACTGGAAACCTTGGTGAACGATGCCCCGATTCAAATCGGAGATTGGGCTCCTGAAAATGACGACGGTAGCACCGATGGCCCCATGAACCTGCGTACCGCGTTGGCACGCTCTAAGAATTTGGTTTCCATCCGCTTGATGCAATTCTTAACCCCCGATGGCGCACGCAAGTGGACGAGCAAATTCGGGTTTGATGAAGCCAAGCAGCCCAACGATTTAACGCAAGCCTTGGGGACGGGTTCCACCACACCCCTGCAAATGGCCAATGCGTATGCCGTGATTGCCAATGGCGGCTATCGGATGCAGCCACGTTTGGTGCAGCGGGTTACCCATGCCAGCGGTGAGATTGTGTTTGACGCACCACCCCAATCCACCACGACCGTCGAACGGGTGGTTTCGGCGCGCAATACCTTCTTGGTATCGACCCTCTTGCAAGAAGTAACCCGTTCCGGCACGGCTGCACGCGCACAAGCGAATCTACGCCGCCCCGATGTGTATGGCAAAACCGGAACGACCAACGATGTGGTGGACGCATGGTTTGCGGGTTTCCACCCTACGCTTTCTGCGGTGGTGTGGGTGGGGTATGACACGCCACGCAGCTTGGGAACACGCGCTTCCGGCTCGGCATTGGCGTTACCCGCGTGGATTGAATTCATGGCAACGGCGTTGAAGAAAGTCCCCGTGCAAGAATTATCCGCACCAGAAGGCGTTGTCCGTGCCGCCGAGAGCGGTGAATGGCGTTATGCCGAATGGATAGAAGGCAACTTCGTGCGCCGCTTGGGTTTAGATGGGGTGGCGGTTGACCCTTCTGTCGCTATTCATCCTAGCTTGGAAAACGGTATGCCGACTCCAGCCGTCAGCGGAACATCCCCAACCGCTCCCGCCACTGCGCCCGCCACATCGGAGTTACCGGTGCATAAAGATAACCCCAAAGGAGACTAAACCATGCAAAAGCAACACCAATGGTGGTTGGTTGCCGCCAGCCTCAGCCTATTAGCAGGATGTGGCGGCAGTGCCAGCGATGCGATCGCGGCGACTACAGGTAGCAGCGTAGCCGGTGTGCAGCCCAACGAAATCGTGGCCGCACACAACACTTGGCGCACCCAAGTGGGCATCGGGCCGCTGACGTATTCCGCGACATTGGCGGCATCGGCACAAGCGTGGGCGAATCAACTGAAAACCGCCAATAACTGCACTATGCAGCACAGCGGAACCAGTAGCGTGGGTGAGAACCTGTATTGGGCAAGCGCATGGTCGAATGGTGTGGTGCAAAACGTCCAATCGGCGGATGTGGTGAATACATGGGGTGCAGAAAAAGCCGATTATTCCTATGCCACCAACACCTGCGCAGCCGGCAAGGTATGCGGACACTACACGCAAATCGTTTGGAAAAACACCACCAGCGTCGGCTGCGGCATGGCGGTGTGTGATAGCCCTAAAAACCAAGTTTGGGTATGCCAGTATTCTCCAGCGGGTAATTACGTCGGACAAAAACCGTATTAAAAGGGGTTTTCGATGCGTATATGGTCACTACATCCCCAATACCTTGATCCACAGGGTATCGTCGCGCTATGGCGGGAAACTTTACTCGCACAAGCGGTGCTACGTGGCATGACCAAGGGATACCACAATCATCCGCAGCTTATTCGCTTTCGGGAACAGGCATCGCCCTTGTGTTCCATTGCCAGTTACTTGCAAGCGGTTCACCACGAAGCCACCCAGCGTGGCTATCACTTTGATGCCAGCAAAATCGGGGCAATCGTCACGCCCCCCGCCCCCCTGCATGTGACGGCGGGGCAAATGGAGTATGAATGGCAGCATCTGCTTACCAAGCTCCAAGCCCGTAGCCCTGCCCTGTATACCAAGTACCGTAACGTAACTACACCCGCAGCCCATCCACTCTTGCAGATTCAGGCGGGTGGGATTGAGGCTTGGGAACGGGTAAGTTAAGCTACATATTCCCCAACACCGTAGGCACTGCCACATCCAACATATTCGGATAATCGCGGCTAAAGTGCAGGCCTCGGCTTTCGTGGCGGGCTTGGGCGCTTTTGACGATTAAATCGGCTACCTGAACCAAATTACGCAATTCCAATAAATCACGGGTAACGTGAAAATGGGCGTAATACTCTTGGATTTCATCTTGTAGCAAACGAATACGGTTCGCGGCGCGTTCTAGGCGTTTGTTGGTGCGCACAATCCCCACATAGTCCCACATAAAGCGGCGCAACTCGTCCCAGTTGTGGGAAATCACCACGGCTTCATCGGCATCGACCACGCGGCTGGCATCCCATGCGGGCAAATCAACGGGCGAGGTTGGCGTGGAGGCTTGAATCGCTTGCGCGGTGGCTTGGGCGAACACCATGCACTCGACCAGCGAATTGCTCGCCAACCGATTTGCGCCGTGCAAACCGCTGCAAGCCGTTTCGCCGATGGCGTACAAGTTTTCCACATCGGTGCGCCCCGCCAAATCCGCTTTCACGCCGCCGCAGGTGTAATGCGCCGCCGGAACGACTGGAATCGGGTGTTTGGATATATCAATTCCCAATTCCAAACACCGCGCATAAATGTTGGGAAAATGTTCCAATAAAAAGGTTTTAGGTTGGTGCGAAATATCGAGATAAACGCAATCAAAACCGCCTTTTTTCATTTCAAAATCAATGGCGCGGGCGACCACATCGCGCGGGGCGAGTTCAGCACGCGGATCGTGCGCGGGCATAAAGCGCGTGCCATCGGGCAGGCGCAATTTACCGCCTTCGCCGCGCACCGCTTCGCTAATCAAAAACGATTTGGCGTGCGGGTGGTAGAGGCAAGTCGGATGAAATTGGATAAATTCCATATTCTGCGCACGGCAACCCGCCCGCCACGCAGCGGCAATACCATCGCCAGTCGCGGTATCGGGGTTGGTGGTGTAAAGATACACCTTACCCGCGCCGCCCGTCGCCAAAATGGTGTGGGGGGCTTGGAAGGTTTGCACTTCGTCCAGATGCTCGTCCAGCGCATACAGCCCGACGCAGCGGTTATCTTGCACGATTAAATCCACCAGCATGTGGTTTTCAAACAGGGTGATGCTGGGCGTTTGGCGAATTTGCGCAATCAGCGTTTGTTGCACCGCCGCACCCGTTGCATCGGTAACGTGAACGATACGCCGCGCACTGTGTCCGCCTTCGCGCGTCAGATGCAAATCACCATCTTCCCGCGAGAACGGAACGCCCAGTTTTTGCAACCACGCAATCGCCGCCGGAGCGCGTTCCACCACAAAGCGGGTCGCATCCAAATCGCACAGTCCCGCACCGGCAATGAGGGTGTCATCGACATGGGCATCAAAACTATCGTCTTTATTCCACACGGCGGCAATCCCGCCTTGCGCCCAACCGCTAGAACCTTCTTGCACCGCGCGTTTGGTAATAACCGCCACGCGCTGGGTGGGAGCCAGCAATAACGCCGCAGAAAGTCC
>CALMCD010000375.1 GCA_937863075.1 uncultured Rhodoferax sp.
TTGAAGTCAGTGACTACGGAACGAATTATCTGTTTTTTGAAAATCCGCATTGATTAACCGATGAAACCATTTCGCTGGAATGCTGAAAAAAACCAGATAATAGCCGCAGAGCGAGGGGTTAATTTTGAGCAAATGACTATCGCTATGATTGCTACTTTCTCAAAACAGTGATACCCAGTAGGAAAGCGACACGCGATTATTTGAAAAAAGGTGATTGAGATGAATGAACCAAAAAATCTTGATTCGTTTGAGATGGAAATCTTAGAATCATTTGAAAAAGGTGAATTTCAGTCGGTGGCGACTCAAGCGGCATAAGATGAATTCAAAATGGTGGCACGCATAACGACTACGCTGAATAAGCGTGTCAATATCCGCCTGTCTTCCGGTGATTTGAAAACTATTCAAATTAAAGCCCTTGAAGAAGGAATACCTTATCAAACACTTATTTCAAGTGTTTTGCATAAGTATGTAACCGGTCGATTGGTAGATATTTCACCCCCCCCGATAACTCCGTAATTTCTACAAACTCACCACCCGCAAACCACCGTATTCCACTGCAATGCGGTGAGTTTTTGAAAATCCGCACTAAAAATGCCATTAAATGTAGAACACCTTTTACGCACCACCCAAACGCTAGAGCAGGCATTGGAAGCATTGCAAAAATGTACCGATACCAGCAGTGTTTTATATGACCTTTACCGTAATGCTGCCATTAAAAGCTTTGAGTTATCTTTAGAAACAGCAGGGAAACTCATGCGAAAAGCATTAAAAGCCTTTGGTGGAAATCCGCGTGAAGTGGATAGGTTGGTATTTAATGAAGTGTTGCGCCACTGTGGGAAACATGGTGTATTGGAAATTGAAGCCGTAGAGCGATGGCTTGCATACCGTGCCAATCGCAATAATACAGCGCATGATTATGGCGTGGAATTTGCAAACCAAACGCTAATTCTATTACCCACTTATATTCAGGATATTCGTGTGCTGGCAACCCGATTACAAGGGGTTTTTGATGCAGCCGCCTGATTTATGGTTACCTGAAAAATACCTCGGTTTATTGCGCGAACTTATTATCCAATATGTGCCGCAAGCCGAGGTTTGGGCGTATGGTAGCCGCGTGAATGGAGGCGCTCATGAAGGCAGCGACCTTGATTTAGTGCTGCGCAATCCCGCTAATTTACAGGAAGATGTAGAAGGTTGGATGGATTTCAAAGAAGCGCTGCAAGCCAGTATTATTCCTATAATTGTCGATGTGCATCTCTGGTCGCACTTGCCCCCCGCGTTTCACCGCAATATTGAATCAGGATATAAATCCCTTCACCACCCCCGATAATCCCGTAACTTTTGCAAACTCACCACCCGTAAACCGCCATATTCCACCGCAATAGCTTCTTGGGCGGATAAAACGGCGAGGGCTTCATTCACGCGCTGGCGAGATAATCCGACTAAATATGCCAATTCCTGCTGGGTAATGCGCAGCACCGTGCCCAAACCCGGGTATAAAACTGGATTAAAAATCGCTGCCAAGGTGCGTGCGACGCGGATATTCGGGTTGGTCATGCGGTCAATTTCGCGGGCGGCGATAAATTGCCCCAGACGCTCATTGAGTTGGTTCATCACAAAGCGATTAAATCCAATCGAATGATCCAGCAACCAATGGAAGGTATCCACATGCAGCCCCGCCACGCGGCTTTTGCGCAGGGCTTGGATGTTGTAGCGGTAGGTTTCGCGCTTAATCGCCGTGCCTTCACCAAACCAGCCACCGGGTGGCACGCCCGTAAAGGTCATGGTTTGACCTTCTGCGTTATCGCTGCTCATTTTCAGCAAGCCATCAATCACGCCAAACCAATACGTGACCGGACGACCGATGCGGCAAATCGTCTCACCGATGGGGATTTCGCTGACGCGCAGGTCTTCAATGGCACGCTCTTGCTCGCTGGGTTGGAGCTTGCATAACCACGGAATAGAGGCCAATTCGGTGCTGGTAAGAGGGCGGCGGCGTTGGTGAATGAGAGGTTCTTTGGACATGGCGGATAACCCTGAAAGGGAAAGTACCTAGGGAAGAAACACCTAGATTGTCGTCTAAATGACAACTTAACGTCAAATGCGAGACTACTATTCGCACCCATAAGAACACAGGATGACAAGGATTTGGTAATGCAGACGACTTTTCCGCGTTTACTCCAACAGCACGCAACCGAGCGCCCCACCGCAAGCGCCATGCGTGAAAAGGAATATGGAATCTGGCAATCCCTCACATGGGTGGATATGCTGCACATGGTGCAAGACCTCGCCGCTGGCTTGCACCAAGCGGGCTTGCGCCGAGGCGAACACATGGTGGTGCTGGGTGCGAATCGTCCGCGCCTGTATGCGACCATGCTCGCGGTGCAATCACTGGGTGCTATCCCGGTTCCGCTGTACCAAGATGCAGCCGCCGCCGAATGCGTATTCCCGCTGAACAATGCCGAGGTGCGCTTTGTGTTCGCGGAAGATCAAGAGCAAGTCGATAAACTGCTCGAAATCCGCAGCGAATGTCCGCAAATGGAACACATCTTTTTCGATGATCCACGCGGTTTGCGCAAGTACGACGAACCCGGTCTGGCATCGGTAGACGAATTGCAAGCGGCGGGTAAAGTGTTTAACGGCATTCACCCCGACTTTTTCTCCGCGCAAGTGCAACAAATCCAGCCCAGTGACGTGGCAGCGATGTTCTTCACCTCCGGCACGACGGGTAAACCCAAAGGCGTGGTGCATACCCACCATTCTTTGTTGGATCGGGCGCATGTCGGAGCGAAGTTTGACAAATTAACGGCCAACGATGAAGTGTTGGCGTATCTGCCACCGGCGTGGATTGGTCAAAACATCTTTTCGTATGCCCAGTGGCTGGCGTGTGGCTATGTGGTGAACTGCCCCGAATCCGCCGCTACCGCGAGCATCGACATGAAAGAAATTGGCCCTACCTACTACTTTGCACCGCCCCGTATTTTTGAAGGCTTGCTCACCAGCGTGATGATTCGCATGGAAGATGCCGGAAAAATCAAACGCGGTATGTTCCACTACTTTATGGACGTGGCGAAACGGGTGGGGCCTGCGTTAATGGATGGTAAAGGTGCATCCGTTTCGGCTGGCGATAAATTCTTGTACGCACTGGGTAACTTCATGGTGTATGGCCCCTTGCGCAACAATCTGGGCATGAGCCGCGTGCATGTCGCTTATACGGCGGGCGAAGCGATTGGCCCCGATTTGTTCACCTTCTTCCGTTCTATCGGCATCAACCTGAAACAGCTTTACGGCTCGACCGAAACAGCGGTGTTTGTGTGCCTGCAACCCGATAACGAAGCGCGTTCCGACACCGTGGGCATTCCGTGCGAAGGGGTGGAAATCAAAGTAGCGGATAACGGCGAAATCTTGGTGAAATCACCCGGCCTGCTGCGCGAGTATTACAAGAATCCCGCCGCCACCGCCGAAGTATTAACCCCCGATGGTTGGTATTTGACCAGCGATGCCGGATTCATCGACAGCCACGGGCATCTGAAAATCATCGACCGCGTGAAAGACGTGGGTCGCATCAAAGGCGGTGCGTTCGATGGTGCGATGTTTGCACCCAAGTACGTGGAAAACAAACTCAAGTTTTTCCAATACGTCAAAGAAGTCGTGGCGTATGGTGATGGGCGCGAAAAAGTGTGCGTCTTCATCAATATCGACATGGAAGCGGTGGGTAACTGGGCCGAACGCCGCAATCTGCCCTACGCAGGTTATACCGATCTGGCGCAAAAACCCGAGGTCTACCAGCTCATTAAAGAGTGTGTCGAAAAAGTCAACGCCGATTTGAGCGTCGATACCTTGTTAGCCGGCAGCCAAGTCAGCCGCTTCTTGATTCTGCACAAAGAGCTGGATGCCGATGACGGCGAATTGACCCGTACCAACAAAGTGCGTCGCGGTTTTATCGCCGAACGCTATCAAGTTTTGGTGGATGCACTGTATGCGGGTCAATCCTCGCAGTTCATTGAAACACAAGTGAAGTTTGAGGATGGTCGCACGGGCAAGGTCAGTGCCACCCTGAAACTGGAAGACGCAAAAACCTTTGCCCCTGTAAAGGCCGCAGCATGACCAAACATATTGGCGACGTTATTTTGGATGTGAAAAACATCTCCCTGCGCTTCGGTGGCGTGAAGGCGCTGACCGATATTTCGTTCAACGTGAAGGAGCATGAAATCCGCTCCATCATCGGCCCCAACGGTGCGGGTAAAAGTTCGATGTTGAACTGCATCAACGGGGTTTACAAACCGCAAGAAGGGTCGATTACCTTTCGCGGCAAAGAATTCAAGCACATGGATAGCCACCAAGTCGCCACGATGGGCATCGGGCGGACGTTCCAAAACTTGGCATTGTTCAAGGGCATGAGCGTGTTGGACAACATCATGTCCGGCCGCAACTTGAAGATTAAAAGCAATATCCTGTTGCAAGCCCTGCGCATTGGCCCCGCTGAACGCGAAGAAATCATGCACCGGGAGGCGGTAGAACGCATCATCGACTTCCTTGAAATTCAAGCGTATCGCAAAACACCGGTCGGGCAGTTGCCTTACGGTTTGCAAAAGCGGGTGGATTTGGGTCGTGCCTTGGCGATGGAGCCGCAAGTCTTACTCCTCGATGAACCGATGGCGGGCATGAACGTGGAAGAAAAGCAGGATATGTGCCGCTTTATTCTGGACGTGAACGATGAATTTAACACCACGATTGTGCTAATCGAGCACGATATGGGCGTGGTCATGGACATTTCTGACCGCGTGGTGGTGTTGGATTACGGTAAAAAAATCGGCGATGGAACGCCCGATGAGGTGCGTAATAACGAAGATGTTATTAGTGCCTACCTCGGAACCTCCCATTAAACCCACCCCACGATCCATGAAGGAGTAATCACAATGGCATTTTTTCTGGAAACATTGCTCGGCGGTTTGATGGCGGGCATGTTGTATTCACTGGTGGCACTGGGTTTTGTGCTGATTTTTAAGGCATCTGGCGTATTCAATTTTGCGCAAGGGGCGATGGTGCTGTTCGCAGCACTGGCAATGGCACGGTTCGCGGAGTGGATTCCTAGCATTTTGGGTATCGACAATCTATTGATAGCCAACACCATCGCCTTTATCGGCGCGGGGGCGGTTATGTTTATCGTGGCGTGGGTGATTGAACGGCTGGTGCTACGGCACTTGGTCAATCAAGAAGGCACAACGCTCTTGATGGCAACGCTGGGCATTACCTATTTGCTAGAGGGATTGGGACAAACGATTTTCGGTAGCAACATCTACAAAATCGACATCGGTATGCCCAAAGACCCCGTGATGTTGCTGGAAAGTATGTTTGAAGGCGGTATTTTGGTGAACAAGGAAGATTTTTACGCTGCCTTGATTGCAGCGACCTTGGTCGGTTTGCTAACACTGTTCTTCCAAAAAACCTCGACTGGACGTGCTTTGCGTGCGGTAGCCGATGACCACCAAGCCGCGCAAAGTATCGGCATTCCGCTGAATCGCATTTGGGTGACCGTGTGGTGTGTGGCAGGTGTGGTGGCGCTGGTGGCAGGGATGATTTGGGGTAGCAAGCTGGGCGTGCAATTCTCGCTGACGACCGTGGCGCTGCGTGCTTTGCCGGTGGTGATTTTGGGCGGCTTGACCTCGGTTCCGGGGGCGATTGTGGGCGGCTTAATCATCGGTGTCGGTGAAAAAATATCCGAAGTGTATTTAGGGCCTATGGTCGGCGGCGGTATTGAAATTTGGTTTGCTTATGTATTGGCACTGGGTTTCTTGCTGATTCGTCCGCAGGGTTTGTTTGGCGAAAAAATCATTGACCGCGTTTAAGGAGAGATAGCCATGTTTTACAGGGAAAACGGTCAGTTTAAGACCACTTACCGCGCGGATCAGCAGATTTTGCCCATCGCGCAAGACCGTATCGCGGTGCTGACTTTGCTGGCAGTGGCATTTATTGCCGTGCCATTGGTAGCAAGTGATTATTTCTTTACCTCCATCTTGTTGCCGTTTTTGATTTTTTCGTTGGCAGCCATTGGGGTGAATATCTTGGTGGGCTACTGCGGACAAATCTCGCTCGGTTCGGGTGCGTTCATGGCGGTGGGGGCGTATGCGGCGTACAACTTCTTTGTGCGGATTGAGGGAATGCCGCTCATCCTCGCGCTCATCCTCGGCGGGGTGTGTGCCATGTTGTTCGGCATTTTGTTCGGCTTGCCCAGTCTGCGGGTGAAGGGGCTGTACCTTGCTGTGGCAACCTTGGCAGCGCAGTTCTTTTCCGACTGGATGTTTTTACGGGTGCAATGGTTTACCAATTACGCGCCTTCGGGTTCGGTGTCGGTGAACAATCTGCAAGTTTTTGGCATGGCGATTGATACACCGGTAGCCAAATACCTGTTCTGCCTCACGCTGCTGGCGGTGATTGCATTGTTGGCGAAAAATCTGGTGCGCGGTGCGGTGGGTCGTGAATGGATGGCGATTCGGGATATGGACGTAGCCGCCGCCGTGATCGGTATCCGCCCCATGTTTGCGAAATTGAGCGCGTTTGCCGTAAGCTCCTTTATCGTCGGTGTGGCGGGTGGATTGTGGGGCTTTATCTATCTGGGTTCGTGGGAACCAGCGGCGTTCTCGGTAGACTTGTCGTTCAAACTGCTGTTTATGGTGATTATTGGCGGTATGGGCTCCATCATGGGTAGCTTCTTGGGCGCAGGGTTTATCGTGTTGCTGCCTATTTTCTTGAACCAATTTTTACCAGCGGCAGCTTCGTTGATCGGTATTGATATTTCGACGGCTGGCGTATCGCACGCCGAGCTGATGATTTTTGGTGGTTTGATTGTGTGGTTCTTGATTGTGGAACCGCATGGTCTCGCCAAATTGTGGGCGATTGCCAAACAAAAACTGCGGCTGTGGCCCTTCCCGCACTGATTGCATTCATTGCATTGTGATTTCGTACAACAACCAAGGAGACAACTATGAAACTTCGTAAAACTGCTTTATCGGCTGCAATGCTTTCCCTGCTTGCATTAAGTGCTTCTACTCTGGTAGCAAGCAACGCTATGGCGCAGGCCAAAGAGCAATATATCCCCGTGTTGTCCTACCGCACTGGCCCTTATGCGCCGAACGGTATTCCATGGGCGAATGGCTTTGTGGACTACCTGAAGCTGACCAATGCCCGTGGCGGTATCAATGGAGTCAAAATCGCGTATGAAGAATGCGAAACCGGTTATGACACCGCCCGTAGCGTGGAGTGCTATGAGCGTTTGAAGAGCAAAAATATGTCCTTCGTGCAGCCGCTTTCGACAGGTGCAACGTTTGCGATTACCGAAAAAGCCCCTGTGGATAAAGTTCCCGTGGTGACCGTAGGCTATGGTCGCAGCGAAAGTGCCGATGGTTCCGTCTTCAAATGGAACTTCCCCATTGCTGGAACCTACTGGGTTGCTGCCGATACCATCATCCAAGCCATCGGTAAAAAAGAAGGCGGTATGGATAAGCTCAAGGGCAAGAAAATTTCCTTGGTTTACCACGATAGCCCCTTCGGTAAAGAGCCAATCCCCTTGCTGCAAGAACGTGCGGCAATGCACGGCTTCACGCTGGCCTTGTTGCCAGTTACCGCGCCCGGTGTAGAACAAAAAGCGACATGGTTGCAAGTACGCCAAAACAAACCCGACTATGTGGTGCTGTGGGGCTGGGGTGTGATGAATTCCACCGCGATCAAAGAAGCGCAAGCCACCGGATTCTCCCGCGAAAAAATGTACGGTGTCTGGTGGGCGGGTGCAGAACCTGACGTGAAAGACGTTGCCGATGGTGCAAAAGGCTATAACGCCGTAGCAATGCAGCACGGCGCGGAACCCAATTCCAAAGTCGTAAAAGATGTGTTGACTACCTTGCACGCTAAAAACCAAGGCACTGGCTCGAAAGACGAAGTGGGACAAGTGCTTTACATGCGTGG
>CALMCD010000376.1 GCA_937863075.1 uncultured Rhodoferax sp.
AGCTAATTCGGTTGATTTTTCAATCAAGGAACCATCCGATAAATCTTCAGCAGCGTATTGACTAAAGCCCTCAAGGGCTACTAGGGTGTTTAGATGCTCTACCAACTTAATATAGTTGCTTTGATTGAAGTCATAGACAGCAATATTTTCTTCACAAGATTCTGAATCGTCTGAAATTGCAATGGTATACTCACACACATAAAAACCAACAGGGACAAATGTTAAAAATGAGGGATTGTGAAATCCTTTATATTCAATATCTCTCGTAAGATTCCGAATCAGTTGAACTGAAATAAGTGACATTAAATTATTTTTCCGTTTCTCTGGTTTTCTCGATTCAGCATCTCCTTCATCGTTTGTAACATTAGCCCACGGAATTAATCGCGCCCATGTATCATGGAAAAATACAATATTGGCTTCAGTTTTTTTGCCCCCAACTCTCTCTCCTCGTAGGGCGCGTCCGATCATTTGTGTTAGCAGAATCTTACTGGTAGTTTCTCTGGTTATCATGACTGTTTTAACATCTGGGACATCAACCCCCTCTGTTAGCATTCTCACATTCACGACTACATCTAGCTCTCCATCCTTAAATTTCTCCATGATTTGGTTATTTTCTTCATTATTACGACTACGCCCATAACCACCTTGGATTGGGTCAATTTGACCTCTATCAACAACAGAATAAATAGCCGCTGCCTTCACACCTTTTTCTTTCAGCTTTTTAACTATATACTCACATTGATACCATCTGTCGGCAAATATAATTGTTTTGCCATATTCTTTTTTATTTTTTATATAAGTCCCAATAATGTAATCATTCCTTTGATTTTTGGTAGCCAAATCATCAATAATATTTTCTGGCACATCTTTATGTTTATTCTTTAGCAGCTCATAAAGCGTATCATCAACTTGCACTTCAATTCCTGTTTCTGTTTGAATATAATTTGGACGAGCCAATATACCATTTGCAATCAAATCCTCGGTCTTTACTTCGTTGCAAATTCCTTTATCATAAATCTTATTGAGCCATCCACTTATACGTTGATCCATGTGCGTTGGCGTTGCTGTTAAGCCCAAAACATACAAATTTTTAATTTTTTCACGAAATGAAAGAAGTAATGTTCTGCATCCAAATGCGGGGGTATGGTGTGCTTCATCAATTACAACAAAAAGTGATTTATTTTTACAATGATGAATAAATTTTTTAAGTGGTGTAGTTGTACGACTTCCAGATAAATCAGTTGGATTATTCGTATAGGCACGAATCGCCGTTTGTGTTGTGCAGATTAAAATATCATCAGTTGTGGCGATAGTACCTGCATTAGCATGGGTAGTATTTCCAGAGACAATGCGCAAATGAATTTTGTCTCTGCCATTTGCATGGTGAATTTCTTCAAAAAATGTTTTTCTAGCCTGCTCAATTAGATAGGATGATTGTGCTAACCATAAAACCTTAATGCCTTTAGCCACAATCTCTTTAACTATCCAATGGATTGATGTATAAGTCTTTCCGCCACCAGTAGGTAACACTAAAAGCGTTCCTTTATAGTCTGAAATTGGCACAGGCAAAGTTTTTGACAATCTTGCAAAAGATTGATCCTGATGAGGGAGTGGATTTTTACCCTTTCCCCGTCGTTCTTCTGCTAATTTTTTTACATCCAAGCTATAGAAACCCATTTTTAACTCCTAAGTAATTGTTCAATAATTTCAATTATCCAAAGCATCAACCACCGATTGTTGCGTAGCAATAACGGTATCGGTAATAAAGCCAATAAAAGGTACAAGATCACCTTGATCGGCTTGTGCTAGGGTTTGCAAATAAGCGGGTTTTTCTTCCAAACGGACAACGGCAGGGAAATACCCTTTGTGCATCAAAATGAGATTCATCAAAATCCGCGCTCCACGACCATTTCCATCATCAAACGGGTGAATACGCACCATGTTGTAATGGGCAATCGCCGCCACATGAATAGGATTTTGATTTTGGATATTGCTATTTACCCATTGAATAAGCGTTTGCATTTCATCTGGCACATGCAACGGCTCAGCATAATGGTGAATTATGCCATCAGGTTGCTCCACATGATTAGGCTGTGATTTATAACAACCCGGATTTGCTTTTTTTTGTACTTTCAAGCCTAAAGCATTTTTGGCTGGTGTAAAT
>CALMCD010000377.1 GCA_937863075.1 uncultured Rhodoferax sp.
GTCGATGCGTTTATGGAGATTCATACGAGCTTTGAAACCATCGCCCAGCATTACGCCGATACGCCCGCCGATATGCAGTTCAAAATCGACTATATGGCGAAAGCCATTGCCGAAAACGCGGACACCCTGCCATGACCCACGCACACGCCTCCAATCAATTTTCCTTATTGGGGCAACGCCGTTTTGCCCCTTTTTTTTGGACGCAATTTGCAGGGGCTGCGAACGATAACATCTTCAAATTCGCCTTTACCGTGATGGTGACCTACCAACTGCAATCGAGTTGGTTGGATGCCAAACTAGCCGGACTGGTGATTGGGGCGCTGTTTATTTTGCCGTTTTTATTGTTCTCCGCCACCAGTGGGCAATTGACGGATAAGTACGACAAAACCCGCATCATTCACTTGGTGAAGAATTTAGAGATCGGCATCATGCTCTTGGCGGCATGGGGCTTTATGGCGGGCATTGTGCCGATATTGCTGCTGTGTACATTTTTAATGGGATTGCATTCCACGCTGTTCGGCCCTGTGAAGTTCGCCTTATTGCCGCAAGTGTTGAATGAACGCGAACTGACGGGGGGCAACGGCATGGTTGAAATGGGTACGTTTGCCGCGATTTTGTTGGGTAATGTGGCGGGCGGATTGCTGGTTGCGTTGCCGGATATTGGACATACGGCGGTGGCAGTGGCGTGCGTGGCGGTAGCCGTTTTGGGACGTTTATCTGCAAGCTGGATTCCGTTAGCTCCCGCAGCCGACCCCACGCTGACTATTTGCTGGAATCCGTTTACCGAAACATGGCGCAATCTGAAACTCGCGCATGGCAATCTGGCGGTGTTTCGTTCGCTGCTGGGGATTAGCTGGATGTGGTTTTTTGGCGCAGTTTTCTTGAGCCAATTCCCCAGCTTTGCCAAAGATGTGCTGCATGGAAACGAGCAAGTGGCATCGCTGCTGCTGGTGCTTTTTTCGGTGGGCATTGGAACGGGTTCGATTTTGTGCGAAGTGTTAAGCCGCCGCCATGTCGAAATCGGACTTGTGCCGCTGGGTGCGATTGGCATGAGCGTGTTTGCGGTCGATTTGTATTTTGCCAGCCGGAATCTGCCCGCTGCCGACATCATGGGTTTGACCGTGTTTGTAGCGCAGCCCGCCCATTGGCGCGTGATGCTGGATTTGGTGCTGTTGAGCCTGTTTGCAGGGCTTTACAGCGTGCCGATGTACGCCCTCATCCAACTGCGTAGCCCAGAAAGCCATCGCGCCCGCATCATTGCCGCGAATAACATTTTGAACGCTTTGTTCATGATTGCCAGCTCGGTCATCGTGGGCGTGTTGCTGCAAATGGGGTTTAGCATCGCGCAGGTGTTTTTATTTACGGGCATTGCCAATGCGGTGGTGGCGGGATACATCTTCCTCATCGTGCCGGAATACCTTTTGCGCTTTGTGGCGTGGGTTTTGACGAACTTGGTGTACCGTTTTCGCGTCCACAGCGAAGCGCATATCCCCACCCAAGGCGCGGCGATTTTGGTGTGCAACCATGTGAGTTTTGTCGATGCCGTGCTGCTGATGGCTGCCAGCCCACGCCCGATTTATTTCATTATGGATTCGCAGATTTTCAAAGTTCCGGTGCTGGGCTGGCTATTCCGTTTGGCGAAAGCGATTCCGATTGCCCCCCGCGCCCAAGACCCCGCAGCCTATGAAGCCGCATTCACCGCAGCGGGTAAAGTATTGGCGGAGGGTGAATTGTTGTGCATCTTCCCCGAAGGCAGCTTGACGCGTGATGGACAATTGCAGCCCTTCAAAGGCGGTGTGATGAAGATTTTGGAAACACATCCCGCTCCGGTGATTCCGATGGCGTTGTCGAATTTGTGGGGTTCGTTCTTTAGCCGTGTGGAAAACGGTCATGCGATGGTACGCCCCTTCCGCCGAGGCTTCTGGAACCGTGTGGGTCTGCACATCGGCTCACCCATCCCCCCTGTGGAAGTTCAGCCCGCTTTGTTGCAGGAGCGGGTGCAGGGGTTGTTAAACGCCCAACACCTCCCACCGCTCCAACGCAGCCAATAATTCATCGTCAATAGCGGCGTTGCGCTGGGTGAGTTGCAGGGCGCGGGCGGAATCGGTGGCGAACAAAGTG
>CALMCD010000378.1 GCA_937863075.1 uncultured Rhodoferax sp.
ATTTACAGCATATCACTTGCAAAATCTGCCAAGCGGGAGCGTTCGCCGCGTGCCAGTGTGATGTGTCCGCCGTGCGCCCAGCCTTTGAAACGATCCACCACAAACGTGAGTCCCGAAGAACCTTCCGTCAGGTAGGGCGTGTCAATCTGCGCCAAATTGCCCATACAGACAATTTTCGTACCCGGCCCCGCGCGGGTGATGAGCGTTTTCATCTGTTTGGGCGTGAGGTTTTGCGCTTCGTCGATGATGAGGTATTTGTTCATCAAAGTACGTCCGCGCATGAAATTCATGCTCTTGATTTTGATGCGGCTGCGAATTAGCTCGTGCGTTGCGGCCTTGCCCCATTCGCCTGCGCTGGTGTCGGTTTTGCTCAACACTTCCAGATTGTCATCCAGCGCACCCATCCAAGGGCTCATTTTTTCTTCTTCCGTACCGGGAAGGAAACCGATGTCCTCGCCCACGCTCACGGTCGCACGGGTGACGATGATTTCGGTATAACGCCGTTCGTCCAGCACCTGACTCAAACCCGCCGCCAGCGCCATCAAGGTTTTGCCGGAACCCGCCGTACCAGTGAGGGTGACGAAATCAATGTCCGGGTTCATCAGCAGATTCATGGCGAAATTCTGCTCCCGATTGCGGGCATTCACACCCCAAACGGCATGGCGTGGATTCGCAAAATCACGCAAAGCACGTAACGTGGCAGTTTTCCCGCGAATTTCGGCTACTTGGGCATATTGATGGGGTTCATCCGATGCTTCAAAGTACACAAATTGATTGACCAGCAGGCTAGAAACTACGCTGTGCGTGAGTTCCATGGCTTTGCTGCCTTGTGTCCAGCCAATCGGTAATGCCTGCATACCACTGTAGAGCAAATCACCATCTTCGAGTGCTTTGTCGTTTTGGTAATCTTCGGCGGCCAATCCCAGCGCACGCGCTTTGACGCGCATATTGATGTCTTTGGACACCAACACCACCTCGCGCGGAGCCATAGCCTGACGCAACGCCTCGACCACACCCAAAATCTGGTTATCTGCCTTACCCTGCGGTAAGCTGGTGGGTAGGTTGAAATTCAGCGGCTGGGTTTGGAACAGCAATTTACCCTTGGCGGTCACATGCCCCGTACTGTTGAGTTGGAACCCAACCGTAATATCGGCATCGGGTACACCTGCCAGCGCGTCCAGCGTGCGGCTGGTTTGACGGGCATTGCGGGCGACTTCGGTCATGCCTTTTTTGTGGGAATCCAACTCCTCCAACACAATCATCGGCAGATAAATATCGTGTTCCTCGAAGCGGAACAGCGACATCGGATCGTGCAACAACACATTGGTATCCAGCACAAAGAGCTTGGTAGCCCCTTTCTTTACCACGGCTTTGCTGACTACCTTGCGGGTGCGTGGCGCAGACGGTGGGGTAGACGGTGATGCAGTGGGTTCAGCAATGGATGGTGCTGATTCTGTAGGGAGAGGTGCTGCTACTGCGGCAGGTATTTCTACTACCGCTTCTACGGGGCGCGCGGCCTTCTTGCGGGTGCGTGCAAGGGGCAGGGCTTCGTTGAGCAGGGTCGCCGCAGCAACGCGGTCGGCCAATTTGGTGGGAGCAGGTGGCAGTGGCATTAAGTGCTTTAGTTGAGGGCTTTGACGGCAGTTAGCACGTCATCAACATGACCCGGAACTTTGAGTCCGCGCCATTCTTCTTTCAACAAACCGTCGGCACCGATCAGGAAAGTGCTGCGTTCGATGCCCTTTACCTTTTTACCATACATAATTTTATTTTTGACGACACCGAACATGTGACACATTTTTTCTTCGGTATCGGCAATGAGTTCAAAGGGGAGTTCGAGCTTCAATTTGAAATCATCGTGCGATTTCATGTTATCGCGTGATACGCCAAAAATGGTCGCTCCCGCCTCCACGAAATCTTGGTATTTTTCTCGAAATTGAATAGCCTCGGTCGTACAACCGGGCGTATTATCTTTGGGGTAAAAATACAGCACCACGATTTTGCCAAAATGGCTCGTATTGGTAACTTTAATGCCATTGGTGGCATTGGCCTCGAATTCAGGCAAGGGCTTATTGACAACGATCGCCATAGGATGCTTTTCAGTCTCGTTCCAGGGAGCGCAGTGGTTCTGCGACTGCAACCCACTATTTTACTCCTAACTTGATCCTACACCCCATTGGAAAAAGCCTGTTCCGCAGCTTTTACGTACAATTTCTTCTTCAGTTGCGGTACGCACGGTATGAATTTTCATCCGAATGCGTAAAGCAATGCCCGCCAAGGGGTGATTTCCATCCAAAACCACATGGTCGGGGTACAAATCGGTGATGGTGTAAAGAATGTCTCGTGGTGCTGCGGGATTGCAACCGTCGGGCAGGGCATGGCCTTCAACCATCAAACCGACCTCCAGCCCTTCAGGGAAGAGTGCGGTGCGCTCTAAAAATAAGAGCTGATCGTTGAAATCACCAAAGGCTTGTTCCGGTTCTAGTTGTAATTCCACCACAGCGCCAGCCTCTTTTCCCTGTAGCGCGGATTCGAGTGTGGGGAGTAAATCATCACCACCAACCAAAAATTCAATGGGGGATTCGAGTACATCTAGTGTTTCGCCCAAGGTATCTTTCAGCGTCCAAGTGAGGGCTACGACGCAGGGAGGCGTAATTTCGATAATTTGTGTCATTTTGTTTCGGTTTTTCTCATGCAAATCGTAGGAGAATTGTCCCATGAACATCAATGAACCTTTGCAACTTCTGGGCGGTATCAGCCCCAAGACCTTCATGCAGCGCTACTGGCACAAAAAGCCGCTGCTCATCCGCCAAGCGATACCGGGATTCAAGCCTTTATTAGAGCGTAAAGCACTATTTGATTTGGCCGCACGGGATGATGTGGAATCCCGCCTCGTTGTGCAAGCCAGTGCCGACGGTACACAGCCTTGGGCATTGCATCATGGGCCTTTTTCGCGCCGTGCGTTGCCATCGCTCAAACAATCGGGTTGGACGGTGTTGGTGCAGGGTGTCGATTTGCTAGACGATAGCGTTCATGCCTTGATGAATCAATTTCGTTTCGCCCCCGATGCCCGTTTGGACGACCTGATGATTAGCTACGCCACCGATACAGGTGGTGTTGGCCCGCATTACGATAGCTATGACGTATTCTTACTACAAGCACACGGTCAGCGGCGCTGGCGTATTGGGAAGCAAAAAGATTTAACGCTGTTGCCCGATATGCCTGTCAAAATTTTGGCGAATTTCGAGCCAGAAATTGAATACGTGCTGGAACCCGGCGATATGCTCTACCTCCCCCCCCGTTATTGCCATGACGGTATCGCAATGGGGGAGTGCATGACGTATTCCATCGGCTACCGCGTTCCTAATCGGGGTGAGTTGGCGGGTGAATTATTGCAACGGCTGGCGGAAGAAACGTGTGATTCGGTCGGTGGCACGCTCTACCGCGATCCCAGTCAAGCGGCGATGGAAAATTGCGCCGAAATTCCCGATACGCTGGTGGAGTTTGCCAAAAATTCCGTGTTAGCGGGTGTGCAAAATACGACTGTTTTCCACCGCGTGCTGGGCGAGTATTTGACCGAACCCAAAAACCACGTTCAATTTGAAGCCGAAGATTCGCATTCCATGGACATGGAGTCACTATTGGCGGGTGATGGACTGGTGTTGGATCGCCGCACGCGCATGATGTTCGATGCCAAACACATTTTTATCAACGGTGAGGGCTTTGTGGCTGCGGGGCGCGATGCCACTTTGATACGCCATTTAGCCAATGAGCGATCGCTAACCAATACCGAAGTGAAGCGATTGAGCATAAAGGCACGAGAGCTAGTGTTGGATTGGTACAACGCTGGTTGGCTGCATGTTCGAGGAATCTGATGCCGCTCAAATCGCATTTGCGGATGCGATCCGAACCGCTTTAGCGCGTGCGGGGCAGGAGCAATGGAAGCGTATGGTGTGGTGCGATAGCACCTTCCATGAGTGGCCTTTGGGCGATCGGATAGTGATTGAATCGCTCAACGATTGGGCTGGCGCAGGCCGCAGTTTGGTGATGATTGCAGAGGATTATCAGTACCTTGTTCGCCACCATCCACGCTTTGTGCAATGGCGAAAAACATGGAGTCATCTCATCGACTGTCGCGCACGGCGCGGGGTGGAGGAAGAAGACTTTCCTTGTGCGTTGTGGAGTCCCCAATGGGCCATGCAGCGCACGGGTCATGCACGCAATCGATGGGTGACGGATTTAGACCCATTAACGCGGATACGACTAAAAGAAAACCTAGAAGAACACTACCGTCAATCCACTCCCGCATTTCCCGCGACTACATTGGGGTTGTAACAATTCGGGGCAGCTATAGTACAATTCCTAACTAGGCGAGAAACTATACTTATGCTTTCAAGCCGAGTCTGGGCGGCGTTTGACTGCTTCGGCAAACCTACCAACCCTTTCATTAACTCACTTTGGTTGTCACAAATGAACAAAATTTTCGCTTTCTCCGCTATCGCTGCTGCTTTGGCTTTGGCTGCTTGCAGCAAGCCCGCTGAAACACCCGCACCTGCACCCGCACCTGCTGCTTCTGCACCCGCACCTGCTCCAGTTGCTGCTCCCGCTCCTGCTGCTGAAGCTTCTGCTGCTTCCGCTGCTGCTTCCGCTGCGCCTGCTGCTTCCGCTGCTGCTTCCGCTGCGCCTGCTGCTGACAAAGCCGCTCCAGCTAAGAAATAATTTTTCTTAAAGCTTTCTAAAGCTTCCAAGGGGTACATGATTTGCGTCATGTGCCCTTTTTTTATGCTTGGTTTATGTTTCTTCTACCATGACAACAGGCAATATGCAGCCAACAGGCAATATCCAACTTCAGCGTGATGCAGGTATCGCTACCGTTACCATCAATTACCCTGCACGCTTTAACGCGATGTCACGTTCGATGTGGCTACAACTGCGCAGTGTGTTTGTTCAAATCCAGATTGATACCAGCCTGAAAGCGGTGGTGGTACGAGGGGATCGGCATTTTTGCGCTGGCGGTGATATTTCTGAATACGCATCTTTCCGGTTTCAGGAAGAAAGTTTGCGCCATTTTCATGAAAATGAAGTGTGGGGCGCACTGCAAACCATGCTGGAATGCGATGTACCAGTGATCGCACAAATTGATGGCAACTGCATGGGAGCCGGAATAGAAATCGCCAGTTGTTGCGATGTACGCATTGCCAGCCAACGCGCTCGCTTTGGTGCGCCGATTGCCAAATTAGGTTTCCCTATGGCCCCGCGTGAGGCCGCTTTGGTGTTACACAGTGTGGGTGAGTTAACCGCGCGTGAAATGCTTTTAACCGCTGCGGTATTTGATGCCGATGAAATGCTGCGTCGCGGTTTTTTGAACCAAGTCGTGGAAGATGGTGCACTTGAATCCGCAACCCAAGCCGTATTAGAGAGAATTCAACCATTGGCAGCCCAAGCCACTCGCCTCAATAAAAAGACATTTCGGCTTTTAACACCCGTCCATTCTGCACATAATGCTTCTAATTTAGTAGCATCTGCTTACCGTTATGCCGATAGCGATGAACACCGTGAAGGTATTACCGCTTTTGTTCAAAAGCGTTCACCCCGTTTTGAATCTTGAAAATTCTGAATACCATGAATAACGAAAACCTCTTTGCCGCATTAAAAGTAGCTTTTCCCTCCGATTGGGATAGCGTTGCCATTGAAGCGGATTGGACGTATTCGTGGCGCGATATGGATCATGCCACCGCACAAGTGGCGAATTTGCTGGATTCGCTTCAATTGCCTGCGGGTGCGCGTGTGGCGGCGCAGGTTGACAAATCGGTGGAAGCGTTGGTGTTGTATTTGGCAACACTGCGGGCGGGATATGTGTTTCTGCCGCTGAATACGGCGTACCAAAAAACCGAAATCGAATACTTTATCGGCAACGCCACCCCTGCGGTTGTGGTATGCACGCCACAGAATTTTGGTTGGGTTAGCCCGATTGCATTCAAGGCGGGAACGCAATCGGTATTCACGCTGGGGGCTGATCGCACGGGTTCTTTGTTGGAACGCGCTGCCCATTGCAGCACCGAGCATACGGTGGCGGTGCGCGGTGCGGATGATTTAGCCGCGATTCTCTATACCAGTGGCACTACCGGACGCAGCAAGGGCGCGATGCTCTCGCACGGGAATTTATTGAGCAATGCGCTGGTCTTAAAAGAATATTGGGGCTGGAAACCCGATGATGTGTTGCTGCATGTACTGCCGATTTTCCATGTGCATGGCCTGTTTGTGGCGGTGCATGGGGCGATGCTGGCGGGCTGCAAAATGATTTGGTGCGCCCAATTCAACCCCCAACGGGTGTTGGAAAAGTTGCCCCAAGCCACCGTTTTTATGGGCGTGCCGACGCTCTATGTGCGCTTATTGGCGGAAGCGGGCTTGAATGCCGAGGTCACCCGCAATATGCGCCTGTTTATTTCAGGTTCAGCCCCTTTGTTGATAGCAACTTTCAACGAATGGACAGCGCGTACCGGTCACACGATCTTGGAACGCTACGGCATGAGCGAAACCATCATGCTGACTTCCAACCCCTACCAAGGCGAGCGGCGTGGTAGCACAGTGGGCTTTCCGCTGCCCCGTGTTGATGTACGCGTGCAAAAAGATGACGCAGATGGTGGTACGGCGTGTGCGGTGGGCGAGATAGGTGGCATCCAAGTACGCGGCCCCAATGTGTTTAGCGGCTACTGGCAAATGCCCGAAAAAACCAAAGAAGAATTTACCGCCGATGGTTTTTTCAAAACAGGCGATGTTGGTATGGTGGATGCCGATGGCTATGTGCATATCGTCGGGCGCAGCAAAGACCTTATCATCAGTGGCGGTTACAACGTCTACCCCGCAGAAATTGAAGGCGTGATTAACGCCCTTGCGGGGGTGGCGGAAAGCGCGGTGGTGGGTGTCCCCGATGCCGATTTTGGTGAAGTGGGCGTGGCGCTGGTGATTGCCCAAGCAGGCGCAGTGCTAGAACCTACCGCGATTTTGCAAACGCTCAAATCAACATTGGCGAATTTCAAAGTGCCTAAACGCTGCCATATCGTGACCGAGTTGCCGCGTAACGCGATGGGCAAGGTGCAAAAAAATGTGCTGCGTGCCCAGTATGCGACCCAACCTCCCATCCACAATGAACCGATGAAGCAATGACCCATGATGATGAAAAAGCCGTTCTGCGTGTTTTAGACGACCCGCAGGAATGGAGTGCCTTCAGTCGCCCCAGTTCCGACACCATGGGCTGTTGGGAATCGAGCGTGGTTATCGAAGGAATGCACTGCGCTGCGTGTTCCCTGACGATTGAAGAAGCCTTAAACCGTGTTCCGGGGGTGGTGAGCGCCCAAGTGGGTAGTGCCAGCCACCGCGCCAAAATCGTGTGGTCGGACAAACAGGTAAAGCCTTCGGTGTGGATGCAGGCGGTGCGTGAAAGCGGTTACCGCGCCGTGCCAGCCAACGACACTTTTGCCAGCGATCGCCGCAAACAAGAAACCCGTCAGGCTTTGTGGCGCTGGTTGGTCGCGCTGTTTTGCATGATGCAGGTGATGATGTATGCCTACCCTGCCTACATCGCCCAGCCCGGGGATTTAACGCTGGAATCCGAGCATCTATTGCGCTGGGCATCGTGGGTGATTTCCTTGCCCGTGATCGTTTTTTCGTGCGGCCCCTTCTTTCGCAATGCCCTGCGCGACATCCGGCAAAGAACCCTGAGCATGGATTTTCCCGTTGCCTTGGGGATGGCGATTACGTTTTTAATGAGTACCGCTGGAACTTTCGAGCCGGATGGAATTTTTGGGCATGAGGTGTATTTCGATTCCCTCACCATGTTTGTCGCCTTCTTGCTTACGGGGCGTTGGTTGGAATTGCGGATGCGGGATCGTACCGCCGGTGCGCTGGAAGCACTGGTAAACCGTTTGCCCGATAGCGTGGAGCGTTGGAATGCCACCACCGCCCAATTTGAACGGGTAGCCGCCCGCCGTTTGATGGTGGACGATGTGTTGCGCGTCTATCCGGGGGAAACTTTTGCTGCCGATGGTGTTTTAACCGAAGGCAGTACCTTGGTGGATGAATCGCTTTTAACCGGAGAATCCCATCCCTTGCCGCGTGGCGTGGGTGAAAAAATATTGTCCGGTAGCCATAATCTCAGCGGTACGGTGCAAATGCGGGTGCAGCAAGTGGGCGATTCCACCCGCTTTGCCCAGATTGTGACGCTAATGGAAAGCGCAGCCACCACCAAACCCCAAAGCGCGATGTTGGCCGACCGTTTAGCCAAGCCTTTTTTGGTGGGTGTTTTGGTGGCGGCGGCTTTGGCGTGTATGTGGTGGTGGGGACGTGATCCGGGTCATGCGCTCATGGTGGCGGTGGCGGTGTTGGTGGTGACGTGTCCGTGCGCGTTGTCGTTAGCAACTCCGGCGGCTATGCTGGCCGCTGCGGGAACTTTGGCGCGTCACGGTGTGTTGGTTCGGCGTTTACAGATGTTGGAATCGTTGGCACGAGTCGATACCATCATTTTCGATAAAACCGGTACGTTGACGCGCGATGCCATGGTGTTAGCCGATATTCAAGTGCAAACGGGATACACCAAGGAGCAGGTTTTGGCGATGGCGGCAGCATTGGCGCATCATTCTTTGCATCCGGTTTCCCGCTCATTGGTACAGGCGCATCAATCCGCAACCGGAAAGGATACGACCGTACAGTGCGATGCCGTAGCAGAATTTTCAGGGCAGGGCATTGAAGGAAAAATTGGAACACGCACCCTGCGTTTAGGCTCGGCACGTTTCACGCAGGCAGACGTGCGCTCGGCGGGGCATTCCGGTATGTCACTGGTGCATTTAAGCGATACCGAATCCGGTTGGATTGCTACTTTTGTGTTGCAAGAAGATATGCGCCTGCATGTGGCGGAGGTCGTCACGGCGTTGCAGGACGATGGGGTTGAAGTGCGGGTACTGTCGGGTGACCGTCAGGAATCGGTTGCACAGGTCGCTGCCCGTGTGGGGATTGCCCAATTTAGGGCGGAATGTTCACCCGATGATAAGTTGGCGGTAATGCGTGAATTGCAAACACAAGGGCGATGCGTGGCAATGGTCGGCGATGGTTTGAATGACGGCCCCGTATTGGCGGGGGCGAATGTATCGTTTGCCTTTGGGTTGGGTGTACCATTGGCGCACGCCAAAGCCGATTTTGTGATTTTGGGCGAACAGCTGGTGAGCGTTGTACAAGCGTTGCGATTATCTCGCCGCACCTTGCGCATTGTTCGACAAAACTTGTGGTGGGCATTGGTTTACAACGCGGCTTGTGTCCCCTTGGCAGTGGCTGGGCTGCTGCCTGCGTGGTTGGCTGGCTTGGGAATGGCGAGTAGTTCTTTGTTGGTGGTGCTTAACGCCATGCGGCTTGCGCGACTGGCTCATGCCGAAAAAATCAAGTGAAGGTTTTTCATGGATATTCTGTACTTACTCATCCCTCTGTCTGTGGGACTGGTGTTTTTTGTCTTATTTGGCTTGTGGTGGGCTATCAACAAGGGGCAATTTGACGATATTGAGGCCGAGGGAGAACGTATACTGCGGGACTCGGATTCTTAATAAATTTTAAGAACTTTCAAGGGGTTTGACCTGTGTCAATCTTCTGTTGTGCCTTGAGGTAAGAATCGGTAGTGGTTAGTTTTTTATTGATACGAGGTGAAAATGGCATTTGCAAATCAACAGGCGACGGTGTACAACGACAAAGTTGTGCGCCAGTTCGCCATCATGACGGTGATTTGGGGTGTGGTTGGCATGTTGATGGGCGTTATAGTCGCCTCACAGCTGGCTTGGCCTGAATTGAATCTGGGTCTTCCTTGGACGACCTACGGGCGATTGCGCCCCTTACACACCAATGCGGTGATCTTTGCATTCGGCGGTAGTGCCTTGTTTGCAACATCGTACTATGTGGTTCAACGCACTTGTCAAGTGCGTTTATTCAGCGACAAGCTGGCGGCGTTTACGTTCTGGGGATGGCAGACTGTTATTGTGGCAGCTGCAATTTCTCTGCCTTTGGGATTTACCCAAGGTAAAGAATACGCTGAACTGGAATGGCCTATTGACGTTTTGATCACCTTCGTGTGGGTTTCTTATGCCATCGTGTTCTTTGGAACAATCGGTACACGTAAAGTGAAGCACATCTATGTGGCTAACTGGTTCTACTCGGCCTTTATTTTGGCTGTTGCTTTGTTGCATTTGGTGAACAGTGCTGCGATGCCTGCTGGTTTGATGAAGTCCTACTCGGCTTACTCTGGTGCGCAAGATGCCATGATCCAATGGTGGTATGGACACAATGCGGTGGGCTTCTTTTTGACCGCTGCTTTCTTGGGCATGATGTACTACTTCATCCCTAAACAAGCGGAACGTCCTATTTATAGCTACCGTTTGTCTATCGTTCACTTCTGGGCGCTGATCTTCACTTATATGTGGGCGGGTCCTCACCATCTGCATTACACCGCTTTGCCTGACTGGACACAGTCGATTGGTATGGTGTTCTCCTTGATTCTGTTGGCTCCAAGCTGGGGTGGCATGATTAACGGTATCATGACCTTGTCCGGTGCATGGCACAAATTGCGTGATGATCCTATCTTGCGTTTCTTGGTAGTTTCTTTGTCCTTCTACGGTATGTCTACCTTTGAAGGCCCCATGATGGCGATCAAAACAGTGAATGCTTTGAGCCACTACACCGACTGGACAGTGGGTCACGTTCACTCCGGTGCTTTAGGCTGGGTTGGCTTGGTGACTATGGGTTCTATGTACTATTTGATCCCCCGTCTCTTTGGTCAAAAGCAAATGCACAGCATGAAAGCGGTTGAAATTCACTTCTGGGCTGCCACCATCGGCGTGGTGATCTATATCGCTGCCATGTGGATTGCCGGTGTGATGCAAGGTTTGATGTGGCGTGCAGTGAATCCTGACGGTACTTTGACTTACACGTTTGTGGAATCTGTGAAGGCTACTTATCCCTTCTATGTGTTGCGCTTCTTGGGTGGTTTGATGTACCTCTCGGGCATGGTAATCATGCTTTGGAACACCGTGAAAACTGCTACTTCGGGTCGTGCAGTGGATATCAATATCCCTACCGCCGTAGCACACGCTTGATGATTAAGAGGAAAAAATAATATGGCAAATCATGATAACAACGCTGGTGGTTTCTCCCACGCAGCGGTTGAGACCAGTAATCCTCTGATGATTGTGATGATTCTGTTGGTTTTGTTGGTGGGTGGTATGCTGGAGATCGTGCCTTTGTTCTTCCAGAAGTCCACAACACAACCAATTAAGGGTGTTCAGCCCTACACCGCATTGCAGGTGGCGGGACGTGATATTTATGTCCGTGAAGGTTGCTACGGCTGCCATTCTCAGATGATTCGTCCCTTCCGTGCTGAAACATTGCGCTATGGTCACTACTCTGTAGCCGGTGAGTCGGTTTACGATCATCCTTTCCAATGGGGTAGCAAGCGTACAGGCCCTGATTTGGCGCGTGTTGGTGGCAAGTACAGCGATACTTGGCACATCACCCATTTGATCAATCCGCGCGATGTGGTTCCTGAATCCAATATGCCAGCCTACCCTTGGTTGGAAAAAGATATGGTGGATGAATCCACTCTTCCTGCCCGTATGAGTGCATTGCGTGCTGTTGGTGTACCTTACACTGACGAACAAATTGCCAAATCGGTCGAGGAAGTCAAAGGTAAAACTGAGATGGAAGCATTGGTTGCTTACCTTCAAGGTTTAGGATTGGCACTCAAATAAAACAAAGGAACTGACAATGGAACTGGATATCAACACCCTTCGCAGTGTCGTGACCGTATTAAGCTTTGTTACGTTTATCGGTATTCTGTATTGGACGCTATCCAAGCAAAAGGCAGATTTTTCGGAAGCTGCCAAGCTACCATTTGAGCAGGACTGACTTCAATTAAGGATGTGAAATGAGTGACTTTACCAGCAGTTTCTGGTCGGTTTACGTAGCCGGCATCAGCATAATTAGTATTGCCCTTTGCGTGTTCATATTGTGGTTCACCCACAATATCCACGCGACTACCGTCGAAGACGGCACAACGGGTCATTACTGGGATGGTAATTTGTGTGAGATGAATAATCCTCTGCCACGTTGGTGGGTTTGGATGTTCATTGGCACGATTATTTTCGGTATCGGCTACTTGATTATTTACCCTGGTTTGGGTAGTTACCAAGGAGCGTTGTCGGAAAAGTGGACACAATACAGCCAGTACGACAAAGAAGTGGCACAAGGTAATGCTGAAGTTGCACCGCTGTATGCCAAGTTCGCAGCTATGAAGGTGGAAGATGTTGCGCGTGATCCACAAGCCCAAGCCATTGGTGAGCGTTTGTTCATGAACAACTGTGCACAGTGCCACGGTTCGGATGCAAATGGTTCTAAAAGCTTCCCCAGCTTAGCCGATAAAGATTGGCTGCATGGTGGTGAGCCTGATACCATCAAGGAAACTATTACCAAGGGTCGTATGGGCAATATGCCCCCTATGGCTGCTGCGGTAGGTTCTGCTGATGATGTGAAAAATGTGGCGCACTATGTGTTGAGCTTGTCCAATAGCCAGCATGACGCAGCGCGTGCAGCACAAGGTAAAGAAAAATTTGCCGTGTGTGCCGGTTGTCATGGCCCCGATGGTAAAGGTATGACCGCTGTCGGCGCACCTAACCTGACGGACAACATCTGGTTGCATGGTTCTGGCGAAGCTGCTATCGTGGCGATGGTGAATAATGGCAAGCAAAACCAAATGCCTGCACAGGAAGAGCGTCTGACTAAAGACCAAATCCATGTTTTGGCATCGTACATTTGGAGCCTTTCCAATAAGGCGAAATAAAATTCGCGTGGCTTGGTAAGATCTGCTCGTGAAATGCGCATGTTGGTTTCCATCATGCGCATTTTTTATTTGATGGAAAGAAATTCTTATGTCAAAACCTAACGTTGATTCCTCTCTCAATTCCTCCCCTAATTCCAATCCTAAACCGTGGTGGAAATTTGGTCATGTGTGGCTGCTGCTGATAGCAGGCCCATTGATCGTGGTGATTGCTTCTTTCATTACCTACTATTTGGCCGCATCGGGCAAAGATGATATTGATCCAAGCTATTACCGCAAAGGAACCGAACAGAGTACCAAAGTGGTGACCTCCCCCAATAGCATGACCCCCGCAACCCAAGCGAGAAACCATGCCACTACGGGTACGGTAAAAATTCAGCAATAACGGTTTGTTGAGCGCGATTCACATCCAAAGTGAACGCCACAGCATAATAGGAAAATCCCACCAGCGCAGTACAGGACGCTGGGTGTGCGTTCCAAATTGCAACGATTCAATGCGATCGACAATACGCAATCCACCTTGAACCACCATTCGTAATTCCCATCCTGCACGCCCCGAAATTTGGTGCACCAGTGGAGCGCCCGATAGCATCATCACCTTTGCCTTTCTTACCAGAAATTCGACTAACTTCGCCGCATTTTGTATTTGCATGGCCTCCGCTTGTGGGCGATAGTAACGATGGCGGGGAATATCCACACTTAAATCTTGCCAAAAGTTAATTAACTGGAGTGCGCTACAAATCGCATCGCTGCGTTCCAGTGCTTGGGCATCTGTCACACCATATAAATGCAATAGTAAGCGCCCTACAGGGTTGGCAGATAGTTTGCAGTATGCCAATAGATCATCGTGGCTTTTATACCCCTCTCTATTCGCTGTTTTACGGACATCTTGCTCAAACGCATCCAACAAATCGTGCAATAACTGGCACGGTAACTGGTGCTGCTGTATGGCAGCCTGTAGTGGGGTAAAAACGTGAGACCAAGGATGTGCCGTGGATGTTTGATTCTGGCAAGCCTCCTCCAATGCTTGGCGATACGCTGCCAAATCAGCCAATCGCTGCTTGGCACGGGCATCACCTTCATCGGCTATATCGTCTGCGGTACGGGCAAAGTGGTAGATTGCCGCAATGGGGGTGCGTAAGTGTGCAGGGCATAACCATGAGGCTACGGGGAAGTTTTCGTAATGCGTAATGGGGGTGTGGGGAGGTGTCGGTGTGGAAGGATTCATTTTTTGATTTTTTCTTTCATTTCTTGTAATTGCTAAAAAAACGATGTTACAATACGTTCATCAACAAGGCGGCTGTAGCTCAGCTGGATAGAGTACTTGGCTACGAACCAAGGGGTCGTGGGTTCGATTCCTGCCAGCCGCACCAATAAGATAAAGCTCTGATCGAAAGGTCAGGGCTTTTTTCTTTTGTGCTTTCATTTTTCCATCGATTGTATTTTCATATGCTGGTGGATGTTTGCTTGAACCCATAAAAAAACCCGCCGAAGCGGGTTTTTTGTTGTTCCTTGATGGGTGGTTACCAATCAGTAGGAGTTTGATTAGTAGGCTTGACCCAACTGATCCAAGATTGCTGGGTTTTCCAGTGTGGATGTATCTTGGGTGATGGCCTCACCTTTAGCCAACGAACGCAGCAGACGGCGCATGATTTTGCCGGAACGGGTCTTAGGCAGGTTTTCACCGAAGCGAATGTCTTTGGGTTTGGCGATGGGGCCAATTTCCTTGCCGATCCAGTCACGCAGTTCTTTGGCGATGGCTTTGGCTTCGTCTCCAGTGGGGCAGCCACGTTTCAGAACCACGAAAGCACATACGGCTTCACCGGTTACATCATCAGGACGACCTACCACAGCGGCTTCCGCTACCAAATCAGTTTTGCCAACCAATGCGGATTCGATTTCCATCGTACCCATGCGGTGACCCGATACATTCAACACGTCGTCGATACGACCTGTGATGGTGAAGTAACCGGTGTTGATGTCACGGATCGCACCGTCGCCAGCCAAGTAGTATTTGCCTTGGAAGTCAGCGGGGTAATAGCTCTTCACGAAACGGTCGTTGTCACCCCAGATGGTACGAATCATGGAAGGCCAAGGTTTCTTCACAACCAAGATACCGCCTTGACCGTTGGGAACATCTTTGCCTGTTTCGTCCACGATAGCTGCTTGAATGCCGGGGAAAGGCAGTGTGCAAGAACCGGGGATCATGGGGGTTGCACCGGGCATAGGGGTAATCATGTGACCACCCGTTTCGGTTTGCCAGAATGTGTCCACGATAGGGCAACGGCTGCCGCCAATGTGCTTGTAGTACCACTCCCACGCTGCGGGGTTGATGGGTTCGCCCACCGAGCCGAGCAAACGCAAGCTGGAGAGGTCATAGCTCTTGGGATGTACTTCTTCTTTGGATTCAGCAGCTTTGATGAGCGAGCGGATAGCAGTAGGCGCTGTGTAGAAAATGCTGACTTTGTGGTCTTGAATCATTTTCCAGAAACGGCCTGCATCGGGGTAAGTCGGCACGCCTTCAAACACGATTTCAGTACTGCCCAAAGCCAAGGGGCCATAGGTGATATAGGTGTGACCAGTTACCCAGCCGATGTCAGCGGTACACCAGAACACGTCGTCTTGTTTCAGGTCGAATGTCCATTTGCAAGTCAATGCAGCGTGCAACAGATAGCCGCCTGTGGAGTGTTGAACACCTTTGGGTTTGCCAGTAGAGCCAGAGGTGTAGAGCAAGAACAGGGGATGTTCTGCTTCAACCCACTCAGGTTCGCAGGTGGTGGACTGATTGGCAACCAAATCATCCATCCAGATGTCACGTCCTTCGGTCATGGCGATTTCAGAGCCAGAACGTTTAACAACCAACACATGTTGAACGGCTTCGCAACCACCCAATGCCAACGCTTCATCAACGATGGATTTCAAAGGCAATTTTTTGCCACCGCGAATTTGGTGATCGGCGGTAATAATGGCTTTTGCGCCGGTATCTTGTACACGGTCACGCACGCTTTGCGCTGAGAAGCCACCAAACACGACAGAATGGGTAGCACCGATACGTGCGCAGGCTTGCATTGCAGCTACACCGTCGATCGACATCGAGATGTAGATAACAACGCGGTCACCTTTACCAATGCCAATGGAACGCAATCCGTTAGCGATTTGGCTGGTTTTAGCAAGCAGTTCGCTGTAGGTGATTTTGGTCACTTCACCGCCATCGGCTTCAAAAATCAGAGCGGTTTTATCGCCCAAGCCGCGTTCGATGTTGCGATCCAAGCAGTTGTAAGAAGCATTCAAACGACCATCTTCAAACCATTTGAAGAAAGGTGCATTTTCTTCATTCAGAACCTTGGTAAAGGGTGTTTGCCAGCTAATCAATTCTCGTGCCAAACGTGCCCAGTAGCCTTCGTAGTCGGTTTCGGCTTCTTTGCACAATGCTTCATAGGCGGGCATTCCAGCGATAGTAGCGTTTTTGACGAATTCGTCACTAGGCAAATAGGTTTGCAGTTGGGTCGCTGTCGATTCGGTCATCTAATTTGTCTCCTGAATATTGTGAAATTGAAAAACTGAAAAACCAAGGCGAAATATCGGGCGTAGCTCTTACATCGCACTGACTAATCTTGCCAGTAAACTTCATAGGCTTCCCCTTTTTTCTAGGCTCTTTTACTACCCATGAACTGACCATGACTACGATCAAGCAATCCGACCTTATTGAATCTATTTCTGCTGCGCTGCAATACATCAGCTATTACCATCCTGCGGATTACATTGCGCATTTGGCGCGTGCTTACGAGCGCGAGCAAAGCCCCGCAGCCAAAGACGCAATGGCGCAAATTTTGACCAACAGCAAAATGAGCGCAACCGGACACCGCCCCATTTGCCAAGACACGGGCATCGTTAACGTCTTCCTCAAGGTGGGGATGGATGTGCGTTGGGAAGGTTTTACGGGTTCTTTGGACGATGCCATCAACGAAGGTGTTCGCCAAGGCTACAACCACCCCGACAATATGCTGCGTGCCAGCGTGGTGAACGATCCGCAATTCGCCCGTAAAAACACCAAAGACAACACGCCCGCCGTGATTTTTAGCGAAATCGTCCCCGGCAACACGTTGGAAGTGACCGTAGCGGCTAAAGGCGGCGGTTCGGAAAACAAATCCAAAATGGTGATGTTGAATCCGGGCGATTCGGTGGTGGACTGGGTGTTGAAAACCGTTCCCACAATGGGTGCGGGCTGGTGTCCCCCCGGAATGTTGGGCATTGGTATTGGCGGCACGGCAGAAAAAGCCGTCCTCATGGCGAAAGAAAGCCTGATGGACGATTTGGATATGTACGAATTGCAAGCCAAAGCCCAAGCTGCATTGAATGGCGGTGCAGAACTCACCAAAACCGAAGCGCTGCGTTTGGAATTGTTCGAGAAAGTCAATGCCTTGGGCATCGGCGCACAAGGTTTGGGCGGTTTGACGACGGTCTTGGACGTGAAGATCAAGATGTATCCTACCCACGCTGCTAGCAAACCGGTAGCCATGATTCCGAATTGCGCCGCTACCCGCCACGCGCATTTTGTGATGGACGGCAGCGGTGCGGTGTACATCACGCCCCCAAGTCTCGACACATGGCCGCAAGTGGATTGGACTCCTAATACCGAAACCAGCAAGCGCGTGGATTTGAATACGCTCACGCCCACTGAAGTGGCAAGCTGGAAACCCGGACAAACCTTGTTGTTGAACGGCAAAATGCTGACCGGACGCGATGCCGCCCACAAACGCATCCAAGATATGTTGGCGAAGGGCGAAGCATTGCCCGTCGATTTCACCAATCGCGTGATTTACTACGTCGGCCCCGTTGACCCTGTACGCGAAGAAGCCGTTGGCCCCGCAGGTCCTACGACTGCCACCCGTATGGATGGATTCACTGAAATGATGCTTGCCCAAACCGGACTGATTGCGATGGTCGGTAAAGCCGAGCGCGGCCCAGTGGCGATTGAAGCAATCAAGAAACACCAATCGGCCTACCTCATGGCAGTGGGCGGCGCGGCGTATTTGGTTTCTAAAGCGATTAAAACCGCCAAGGTCGTGGGTTTTGCCGATTTGGGCATGGAAGCGATTTATGAATTCGATGTAGTCGATATGCCCGTCACCGTAGCGGTCGATTCCGGCGGAACCAGCGCCCACATCACCGGCCCTGCGGAATGGCAAAAACGCATTGCAACGGGTGAATTTAAAGGAATTGGCGTTGCAGGCGCGTAAGTCGTCTGCTGCGGTTTGTCCTTGCGGTAGTGGAAAACACCTCGGCGATTGCTGCGGGGTTTTCCATGCAGGGTTATCGCTCCAACAATATGCCCCTACGCCCGAAGCATTGATGCGTTCGCGCTACAGTGCTTACGTGCTGGGGGATATTGCCTATTTGTTGGCAACGTGGCATCCCTCCACCGCTCCCGGGGAGTTGGAATTGCACGCCAGTACCAAATGGCTGGAATTGGATGTTCGCCATGCTGCCAGCACGGGCGATGCGGGCGTGGTCGAATTTGTGGCTCGCTACCGCGTCAATGGTCGGGGTGAACGGATGCACGAAACCAGCCGCTTTGTGCGGGAAAACGGGCGTTGGTACTACATTGATGGAGTCATGCAGCGATGACGATTGCTATTCTCAGCGCCCTCCGCGAGGAGCAGGACGGGCTATTGCACGCCATGACCGACACCCAAAAAACCCGCCGTGCCAGCCGCACTTTTTGGCGTGGTACGTTGGATGGGCATGATGTGGTGCTGGCACTTTCCCGCATCGGCAAAGTCGCCGCAGCAGCGACTACCGCCACTTTGCTCGAGCATTTTGGCGTGCGTGCCGTTTTGTTCACGGGCGTTGCGGGCGGCGTGGGTGAAGGTGTGGCGGTGGGTGATGTGGTGGTTGCCTCCGGCTTTGTGCAGCATGATATGGATGCTTCGCCCATCTTTCCGCGTTTTGAAGTTCCGGCAACGGGCAAGATGGTTTTTTCAACCGATGCCATGTGGTCGCAGCGTTTGCTTCAGGCTGCACAATCCTGCGGTATCGCCCATATTCCCCATACAACCCATAGCGGATTGATTGCAACGGGGGATCGGTTCATTGCCTCGGCGGATGATGCCCGCAGTATCACCCAAGCCTTGAATGCGGCGGGTTTGAATGCCTTGGCGGTGGAGATGGAAGGTGCTGCCGTCGCCCAAGTCTGTGCCGATTACGGTGTGCCAATGGCCGCCATGCGCACCATATCCGATAGAGCCGATGCCACTGCGCACGGCGATTTTTCCGAATTTGTCCAAACGACTGCTAGCGTGTATGCCTACCGCATTATTCGGGCTTGCTTGCAGCAGTGCAACGCACTTGAATCAGCTCCTGCGCCGAACTGTTCAAACTGAAACGCAGGGCGCTGAGGCAACCACCCCATACGCAGCCACTGTCCAGCGCGATGACATCGCTGCGATGAAGCCAACCCACGGTAGACCAATGCCCAAAAGCGATGGTGGCATTGGCACTTTGGCGATTGGGTGTATTGAACCAAGGCATGTATCCAGCAGGAGTTTGATCGATACCGCCTGTGGTTTCAAACTCCATTTCGCCCTGCGCGGTGCAAAATCGCAAGCGGGTGAGGGCATTGATAACCACCCGTAGCCGATCGATGCCGCGCAATCGGTCGCTCCATGCGGCAGGGGTGTTGCTGTACATTTGGTGCAATAACTCATTGACGCTGGGGCTTTGGAGTACCGTTTCTACCTCTTGCGCTAGGGCGAAGGCTTGGTATACCGTCCAACTGGGTAAAACGCCGGCATGAACCAATAGCAGGGGTTCATGGTAGGGTCGTGGTAGCAAGATCGCCATTTTTTGCTGGCGTAACCAGTACAGCATGGCCTCTCGATCCGGAGCAGTGAGGATGCCCTCCAGCGTATCTTTGCGGCGGATTTTCCGCGCACCAGCAGCCACGGCCAATAAATTCAAATCATGATTTCCCAATAAGCATTGCGCCGACGCGCCATAGCCCATGAGACGGCGTAATACGCCCGCAGAATCTTCGCCCCGATTGACCAGATCACCCAAAAAATAAATGGTGTCGCGGCTGGGGGAAAAATCAATTTTGTCAAGCAAGCGTTGCAGTGCAGCGTTGCAGCCTTGTAAATCGCCAATCAGGTAAAGTGCCATGTTTAAGATTTTATCTTTGGTTTTGGATTTGGATTTTTTATGGAATTTCTTCTGATTGTGTTTCTGACATTGTTGAATGGGGCATTCGCCATGTCAGAGTTGGCTTTAACTGCCAGTCGCAAAGTGCGTTTGCAAAATATGGCAGAGTCTGGCGACAAAGGCGCTCAAGCGGCGTTGGCGTTACTGGAGAATCCGACACAATTTTTATCCTCGGTGCAAGTTGGTATTACGTCGATTGGGATGCTCAACGGTATCGTGGGTGAAGCCGCTTTTAGTCAAGGGTTAACCCTGTGGTTGCAGGCGCATTTGGGGCTGGCCGATCAGGTGGCGGAAGTTTCGGCGACGGCGGTGGTCGTTACGTCGATCACGTTTATTACGATTGTGTTTGGTGAATTGGTTCCCAAGCGGATCGGACAACTGTACCCTGAAGCCGTATCGCGCTGGGTTTCCCGCCCCATGACGTGGGTGGCGATTGGTGCAAAACCGTTTGTACAACTGCTATCCCTTAGCACTTATGCCATGCTGCGCTTGCTGCGCATCAACAACAATGACAACCGTTCGGTGACCGAGGAAGAAATTTCCGCTAGTTTGGAAGAAGGGGTGGATGCCGGCATCATCGAGGAGCATGAACACCAAATGGTGCGCAATGTATTTGAATTGGATGATCGCACGCTGCCCTCTTTTATGCTGCCGCGCTCGGATATTGTGTGGATGGAGGCCTCGGCAACGGTGGCGGAATGTTTGATCCAAATTCGCCATGCGGGGCCGCATGGAATGCACTCGTGGTATCCGGTCTGCCGTGGCTCGCTGGATAAGGTCGTCGGGCTGGTGAGTGCCTCGCGCATTTTGAATATGGCGCTTGAACATGCGGATAAATCCCATGTTGCCATCGAAAAAATCGCCGAACCCGCCGCCTTCATCCCCGAAACCTTGAATGGTATGGAGTTAATCGAACAATTCCGCCAGCATTCCACGCGCATGGTGTTTGTGGTGGATGAATACGGCATCGTACAAGGGCTGCTGACCCCGCATGATTTATTAGAAGCCATTACGGGCGAATTAAAACCCGATGCCCAGTCCGTAGCGTGGGCGATTTTGTTGCCCAATGGCGATTGGGAATTGGATGGCGTGATTCCAGTGGGCGAATTGAAAGCACGGCTCGCCATTGAAACCGATCTACCTAATGAAAATAAAGGGCATTACAACACCTTGGCCGGTTTGCTGATGGCGATGGCGGGACGCTTGTTGGTGGCGGGGGATTCCATTCCTTGTGCCGATTGGCAATTTCAAGTCATCGCTTTAGAAGGCAAGCGAATTGATAAAGTATTGGCAAAGCGGATAAAACGACCGTGAGACAATCGTAAAAATCGTAAAAATCGTAAAAATCGCAAAAATCGCGACAACCCTAATTTTGAAAGTTTTTTATGCCTAAATTACATTGGTGGAGAATACTGGCTTTGTTTTCTGTTCTCTGGTGGGGGGGGCATGGTATGGTTCATGCCAGCTCTTCTGCCGCAGCAACAGCGACTGCGACCGCAGTGGGATATGTGAAAACAACGGCAGGGGATGTTTGGATCACTACCCAAGGACAAGTGGTGAAAGCTGCGCTGGGAACGGCAATCTTCCAAGGTAGCCGGTTGAAAACGGGCGCTAATAGCAGCTTGGGTATTGCGTTTATTGACAATACGGTGATTTCCTTTGGCGCGGAGACCGAATCGGTGGTGGATGAATATCTCTACGCGCCCAATCAAAGCCAATTCGGATTGGGTATGAATCTGGTTAAAGGAACACTGAATTACATGTCGGGCTTGATTGCCAAATTGAAACCCGAATCGGTCACTATTAAGACCCCAACGGGCATCATCGGTGTACGAGGAACGCATTTTGTAGCGCGTGTAGAAGAATGAAAACAAGACATTTACGGATTTTCTCCGTTTTAGGGCTGGTATCGGGCTTGCTTCTCGGCGGGTGTTCATCCCCCTCTTATTTGGTGCTTTTGCCAGATGCCGACGGTAGCGTGGGTCAAGTGGTGGTACAAGGCGCGGCGGGTAAGCAAGTGGTGAGTGTCGCCCAGCACGGTGTATTGTTGGATGGTAGCCAAGCCCCTGCTCCAGTTTCCAATGACGTGTTGGAGCGTGATTTTGGGGTGGTCATGAAAGCACGCCCCATCTCGCCCGAGGTTTTTACCATTTACTTTCAAAGCCAAGGGACTGAATTAACCCCCCAATCCCAAGCCCTATTGCCGCATGTGATCGAACATATCACGAAGCGCAACGCGGTGGATTTGTCGGTTATCGGGCACGCCGATGCGCAGGGAGCGGATGAAATGAATGACCGATTGGCACTGCAACGCGCTCGTGCAGTCGTGCGCCAGTTATGGGATAAGGGTTTGAACCGCGATATTCCGATGCTGGTTGAATCCTACGGCAAGCGGATGCCACGCATTCCTACGCCGGACGGTGTTCCTGAAGCACGCAATCGGCGGGTTGAAATCACGGTGCGCTGAGGATAACCCGATCGTCTAACGCACCTTGCTGAATGCGCTGATGGTGCAGTTGAATCAACGGGTCGTGCGGATAGTGGCGTGATAAGCGTTCTAATTTTTTCTTGATCTCGTTGGGGGTGGCGGCAACGCTGCCCTGTAGACACTGCATGATGTTTTGATAATCTTCAACGGGACAGCACGCCAGCGGGTCAAGCGTTGATTCGAGTGTGGAAACGGGGAGGGTGTTGTTCTTCCCTTTGAGCAGCAAGCAACCGATGGGGCGGGTGGCGATGGGTTCGCACCCCTCCAAAATCGCTTGCGACACACAAATCCGCGTTCCCAATGCTTTGTTCGCCGATTCCAATCGCGCCGTGACATTGATAGGGTCGCCCAATGCGCGGTAATCAAAAATGGTTTTACCGCCAAAATTACCCACCAGTACCTCGCCACAATGCACGCCAATGCGGGTCATGCCCCATGGAATGCCTTGGGCTTGCTGGCGGTGGGCGTAGGCGGTGGCGAATGCGTCCATCTCGATGGCGCAATTCAACGCACGCTGGCGGTGGTCGGGTTGGGTGACGGGGGCGGAAAAGAGCAAAGCAACCGCATCACCCACAAAGCGATCCAAGGTGGCATCGTATTTGAAAGCGATGACTAACAGAGATTCGAGGTATTCATTCAGCAAAGCGGTAATCTGCGCTGGGTCGTTTTGTTCCATGAGCGGCGTAAAACCCGCTAAATCGGTAAACACAAAACTGCATTCTTGGCGCTTGCTGCCCAAGTGCAGTTGCTCAGGATGATCGATCAGGTACTGCACGCGGTTGGGCGAAACATAGCGTGCAAAGGCTTCGCGCAGCCAACGCCGTTGCCGCTCTACCAGCCAGTAACGGATGCTGGTCGTGAGGACAAAAATCAACACCACCGCCAGCATCGGATTGATGGCATCCAGCAACCAATGGGCAGAAAAGAAGGCAAACCACGCACCAGTGCCGAGCAGCAATAGCAATCCAACCGTAACCAATCCCGTTTGCCGCACCGGACGCATCAATCCCAACCATCCCACCACCGCGCAGCCTACCGCCAGCACCAGTATTTCTAGTGCCGCAGCCCACAGTGGGCGTTCCAAATGCTGTTGATTCAATATCTGCTCCAACGCCATCGCGTGCAGCACGACACCCGGCATGGCGTAGCCCAATGGTGACGGACGTAAATCCATCAATCCCGCTGCCGAGCTACCAATCAGCACGATTTTGCCTTCGACTTGTCGATAGTCCAGTGTTTGGTTCAGCACATGGCTGGCCGATAGGATGCGGGTCGGCTGGTAGTCGGTGAAGTGCAGCCATACTTCACCTTGGGGGGTGGTGGGAACGGAAAATTTGCCGATACGCACTTCCTCTACCCCACCTTCCACGGTCTTGAGGAGGTAATTGTGTGCCGATTTGCCTTGCACCACGCGCAAAGCCTCGGCACTGAGGCTGGGCATGATCTGATCGTCCTGCTGCACCAGCAACGGAATGCGACGCACGATGCCATCGAAATCGGATGATGGATTCAACATACCGACACCAGCGGCCGCCGATTCAAGTATCGGTAGCGGGCGCACCACATCGGCAAATTGGTGCAGCCAATTTTCAGGCGATGCCGCTCCCGCTTGCACTATGCGATAGGGCAGCACCATTTTGGCGGCAGTGGAAGGGGGCTGGTGTTGTGGCGATGGGCTATCCTGCAACGGCAAAGGGTATGCCGTTGCGCCCAGCACCACGGGTTTATCGACCAGCATAGCGGCGAGTTGAGAATCGCCATCACCGTTGCATTGAGCGCGATCGGGTTCGGAGAACAATACGTCAAAAACAATCGCACTTGCACCGTGGCTGGAAAGTACATCGACCATTTCCGCAATCCGCGAACGCGGCCAAGGCCATTGCCCAAAGGCTTTTAAGCTGGCCTCGTCAATATCCACCACGCGCACATCGACAGGGGTGTAAGGACGGGGATGCCAGCGTTGAAACTGATCAAATTGCGCCAACCGCAGGCCTTCTACCAGCAGCGGATTTTGCAGCAGCAACGCCATGAACCCCACAATCGTCATTAGCAAGAATGCCCATAGTGTGCGTGGATAGTTCATAGCGTGCAATCAATCAAAATTATTGTGCGACCCAGCCGCCATCCATATTCCACGCTACGCCACGCACGTTGTTACCAGCGGGTGAGCAGAAGAATACGGCTAATGCACCCAATTCTTCGGGGGTGGTGAATTGCATGGAAGGCTCTTTTTCACCCAGCAGGAGTTTGATCGCTTCCTCGTTGCTGATGCCCAAGGCGGCGGCTTTGGCATCCACCTGTTTTTGCACCAGCGGCGTGAGAACCCAGCCCGGGCAGATAGCGTTGCAGGTGACTCCGGTCGTTGCATTTTCCAGCGCGGTAACTTTGGTTAATCCTACTACGCCGTGTTTCGCTGCCACGTAAGCCGATTTTTCTGCCGATGCGACCAAGCCGTGAATGGAGGCCACGTTAATAATGCGTCCCCAGTTTTTGGCACGCATGGCAGGCAATACGAGGCGGGTGGCGTGGAAAGCGCTGCTCAAATTGATGGCAATAATGGCATCCCAACGATCCAC